>NZ_DKLH01000032.1:23241-23757 GCF_002455685.1 Sphingobacterium sp. UBA6645 | reverse complement strand
TTCCGCATCTCGCTTCCGCTTCTCTTATGTTGTGCGCCTTGTTTCCGTGGCGCTCAAGCTTTCAGTTTTATCAGCTTCGAGCTTTGCGCTCTCAGCCGTTCCCCGTAGTTGGGACTGCAAAGGTAGAAGGTTTTTTTTAATTCCCAAAATTTATTTTAAAATATTTTTTGAGGCTTTTTTTGAGGTCGAAATATCCTGCTTTTCAGCGGCGGATATCTCGCTCTTTCCTTCCCGATGTCATGGCCGTTTCGACCGTCCCTCCCTTGCGGAGTGGTGCAAAGATAGGGACAAATTGACCATACTTCCAAGACCTGCAAACGAATATTTTTAGCGGAATAGCGTAACTCGCTAGCAATGTGAGCAATAATTTATCGAGAAATAGGTAGGAAGGGGCGGTTCTGCGGGTTAGTGGAGGGAAATGGGGGATTGGAAGGGGCCTGGAAGGGGATTGGCTTGGGGCAAAGCTTTTGCAGTACCCTTGCTCTCCCCTATCAGAGCCCTTGCCGAGCGGGCTTG
>NZ_DKLH01000032.1:0-22984 GCF_002455685.1 Sphingobacterium sp. UBA6645 | reverse complement strand
TTCTGAGCCGTCGGAGCTGTGTGGCGGGGATTGGGGAGCTGTCTTTGAAACTTTGTTTTAGAAGGGGGATTTTGTCTTTTCGGGTTGGTCTTTGAAGGAGGGGAGAAAGAAAGTTTTGATTTTTCGGCGTTTGTCCGAACCAGGAAAGGAAGGATGCAAGGATGAGCAGGATCATGTTGAAAGAAAAAATGAGTTCGTTTCTGAACCAGGAAAGGAAGGATACAAGGATGATCAGGATCAGGTATGGCGGTGGATAAGGAGATCAATTATATATCTTTTAAGAAACGTGTGCCCGATCCTGTCAATCCTTAAATCCTTCCTTTCCTGGTTCAAGACAAAAAAGGCAAGTTATAGAATATTACAGCCTGGACAGTTCGAAAATTGAAAGAGGCCAAAAGGGCGCTAATGCCTTTGTGAAGTGTTTCGTCTGAACCAGGAAAGGAAGGATGCAAGGATGAGCAGGATCGGGTATGGCGGTGGATAAAGGGATCGATTATATATCTTTTAGGAAACGTACGCCCGATCCTGCCAATCCTTAAATCCTTCCTTTCCTGGTTCAAAGACAAAATTCCCTTCCTTTCCTGATCCAAGGAAAAAAAACAACACCCCCATTTCAACCAGCCCAATCCAGCTCTTAAAAAAAGTTAAATCTAAATGCGACCGCAGCTATTCCCGCAGACATCTATTATATTTAACCTACTTACTAACCAAACATGAATACCGACAACGATATCACTGCCACGCGTATGTTTCCGAAACAACCTATATTCTTTAGGTTCTGCTTTATTCTCTTTCTATTATTTATCCTGCTGTTCAATAATCATACGTTCCTCTTTCTTACTCCTTTCGTTCCCTTGATGGGCGACGCAATAATCGGGTTCATGAAGGGCATGACTGCAGGATGGCTAGACCTGAATCAAACCGTTCCTTATTATAGGAATGGTAGCGGCGACAGCACCGTGCATTGGCTGATCTTACTATTGATATTGCTGCTATCTATTATTGCTTGTGTAGTTTGGTCGCTCGTTGATCGGAAAAACAGAGAATATCCGAAACTCTATTACTGGTTAACGGTGCTTCTACGATATTATGTTGGCATCACCATGTTCAACTATGGAGTTATCAAGCTCTTTCAGGGGCAGTTCCCCTTCCCTACCTTATATAAACTGACGGAGCCGCTATATCAATATTCGCCTATGGGCTTGGCTTGGGCATTCTACGGCGCATCGCATCCTTATAATATAATGATAGGTATCGCTGAGATGTTGGGCGTTTTGTTATTGTTTAGGAAGACGATGACGATCGGGGCAATCATTACCCTAGGTGTTAGTATCAACGTGATGGCGACTAATTATTTCTATGATGTGCCCGTCAAGATGCTCTCGACAACTCTGGTATTATTTTCTCTATATCTATTAGGTCCGAACATCAGCAAATTCTACAAACTGCTTATACAAGGAAAAGCTATTTCGCTCAGCCCTCCGCCGAGCCTGCAACTTAATGCACGCTGGAAGCGAATAAGTTTGATATCGATAAAAGTAATTATGCTCCTTGCAACCGTCGCACCTGCCGTGCAAAGTATTATAAGGGCTGATAAGTTTATCAAGCAATTCATACAAACAGAGAGCGATCTTTATGGCGTTTACTATTTACCGCTGCGCGAATATGAGAACCGGAAGAAACTTCGGATTCCAGATGACTGGCATTTTCTGATCTTCATCAACGAGCAATCACTGATCGTCCGCGATGCGGAGATGAAAAGTCGCACCTATCAGATGACGAGCGACAGCCTTAATAAAGAAATCAAGATTATTGGGAAGGCGGGAGAGCCAACTCAGCATTTTCGCTATGAAAAACGTGAAGCAGGGATCATGTTAAGGAACATCGGGTCTAAAGATTCCATATCCATCTATATAAATAAGATAGATATGGAAAATATCGACTTAAAAACCCGAGGTTTCCGATGGGTTAGTGATATGCCTTATAATAGATAGCACTATTGGAAGGCGCTGATACCCGTTATATCTTGTCCGGTGATCAATAAATGTACATCATGAGTACCCTCATAGGTTATTACCGACTCCAGGTTCATCATGTGGCGCATAATCGGATAGTCGCCAACGATTCCCATTGCACCGAGCACTTGGCGCGCTTCACGTGCCACCTGCAATGCCATATGCACATTATTGCGCTTCGCCATTGAAATTTGTTGCGGGCTCGCTTGGTCATTGTTCCTCAAGGTTGCCAGGCGCCAGGAAAGGAGCTGCGCTTTTGTGATCTCAGTCAGCATTTCTGCCAATTTCTTTTGTTGCAATTGGAAGGACGCGATCGGTTTGCCGAATTGTTCCCGTTCTTTGGCGTACTTCAAGGCCACCTCATAGCAGTCTATTGCTGCACCGATGGCGCCCCAAGAAATACCGTAGCGCGCGGAGTTTAAGCAAGATAGCGGTCCGCGCATACTTTGAACATGCGGCAGCACATACTCTTTAGGAATATACACCTGATCGAAAACAAGCTCGCCAGTCTTTGACGCACGCAAAGACCATTTGTTCAATGTTTCGGGTGTAGAAAATCCTTCCATCTTCCGCTCAACGATTACACCACGAACTTTATCCTCATGATCACGCGCCCATACAACGGCTACATCACATATCGGCGCATTCGTGATCCACATTTTAGAACCATGTAGTCGGAAACCATCCCCATCAGGCGTTAATCTAGTTTCCATACTTCCGGGGTCCGATCCGTGATTAGGTTCTGTTAGGCCAAAAGCACCAATAAATTCTCCTGCGCCTAAGGCAGGTAGATATTTCTTTCGTTGTTCTTCGGACCCGAAGGAATAAATAGGATACATTACGAGCGACGATTGCACGGACGCTGCAGAGCGTATCGCCGAGTCGCCCGCTTCCAGTTCTTGCATGATAAGACCATAGGCTAGATAATCAAGTCCTGCCCCACCGTATTCCTGTGGAATAAAAGGACCGAGCGCACCGACTTCCCCCAACTTCTTCATCAGATTGGGAATTTCCTTATGCTCCTGTGCAAAATGATCTATTTCAGGACGTATTTCTAAGTTTACAAAGTCGCGAATAGCATCGCGAATTAAGATATGTTCTGCCGAAAGAAGGTCTTCGATTTTAAAGTAGTCAACCATGGTTAGATATTAGACGTTAGATATTAGATATAAGAATTTAGATTTTAGAGTATGTCGCCTTTGCTATGTTAAATATTAGCGCAAGTGTATTGTTTTTATAAAGGGTTATTCCTTTGTGCTTTCATTATTTTTTTTGTTCTTTTTATAATGGAGGTTTCGTATTTATGCGCCTCCTTTTGATTAGGCACATAGTAAAGTTAAATATAAGATGTGGTGAACGTTTCGAAAATGACTGCTATCACTAATTTTTTGACGGTTCTATGTGTTTACTGTTGGTTTGTTGATGTTTTCAGGGAAGCAAACTTTGTTATAATCTTTATCTCAAGCACTTAGCAGTTTCTCTGAAGATTGAGTTTTCTTCGGAATTGGGGACAACAAAATTCATATAATTCGATAATTTAATATAAATAATAAATTATATTCTCTATATTTAGTCAAATTTCGAATAATATAAACCAATATATGACATCCAAAGAATTAAAAGCACTAGGAATAGAAGTAGAAAACTTGGGCACAAGTACCGGTAGCAAGTGGTTTTCAAAAGGAGGATTGATAGCGTCATACTCGCCAACCAACGGAAAGCTGATAGCGAAGGTTCAAAGCAGTACCAAAAAGGAATATGAAAAAGTGATGCAGGAAGCAGAGAAGGCTAAATTGGAATGGCGAGATATCCCTGCACCGAAGCGCGGAGAGATTGTTAGGCAATTGGGCGAAAAACTGCGAGAAGTAAAACCTTTATTGGGCAAACTTGTGTCTTACGAGATGGGTAAATCATACCAAGAAGGTATGGGTGAGGTTCAGGAAATGATCGACATCTGTGACTTTGCGGTTGGTTTATCGAGACAGTTATATGGAAACACCATCCACTCGGAGCGTCCGGGGCACCGTATGTACGACCAATATCATCCGCTAGGAATTGTTGGTATCATCACGGCTTTCAATTTCCCTGTTGCTGTTTGGGCGTGGAACGCAGCATTAGCATTAGTATGTGGCGATGTTGTGGTTTGGAAGGCGAGCGAGAAAACGCCTTTGTGTGCGGTTGCATGTCAGAAAATCATAGCCGACATCTTAAAAGCGAATAAATTGCCGGAGGGCATTTCTTCGATCGTTACTGGCGACAAGGAAGTTGGAGAATGGATATCATCCGATGAGCGCATTCCATTGGTATCAGCGACGGGTTCTACCCGCATGGGTAAGATCGTGGCGACGACCGTAGCACAACGTCTGGGCAAATCGCTGTTAGAATTAGGCGGAAACAACGCCATCATCGTGACGCCAAGCGCTGATCTGAAGATGACGATTATTGGTGCGGTATTCGGAGCCGTAGGAACTGCAGGACAACGTTGTACCAGCACAAGACGCTTGATTATTCATGAGAGCATTTATGATAAGGTGAAAAAATCTTTAGTGGATGCCTATAAGCAGATTAAAATCGGTGATCCTTTAGATATTAAACATCACATGGGACCATTAATTGATACTGATGCTGTTGATATGTATTTGAATGCTTTAGAAAAAATTAAGGAAGAAGGCGGCAAGCTTTTAACGAAGGGAGAAGTGTTGAAAGGGAAGGGTTATGAAAGCGGTTGCTACGTTACGCCGGTTATTGCCGAGGTAGAGAACCATTATGAGATCGTTCAACATGAGACCTTCGCCCCTATCCTTTATTTAATAAAATACAAAGGCGAATTGGAGGAGGCTATTGCCTTACAAAATGGTGTAAAACAAGGTTTATCCTCTGCGATCATGACGAACAGCGTTCGCGAGTCGGAGCTTTTCTTAAGTCAGAATGGTTCAGACTGTGGTATTGCGAATGTTAACATTGGTACTTCGGGTGCTGAAATCGGCGGAGCTTTCGGCGGAGAGAAAGAAACCGGCGGTGGTCGTGAATCTGGATCGGACGCATGGAAAGTTTATATGCGCCGTCAAACGAATACCATTAACTATACGACTAACCTTCCTTTGGCACAAGGGATTAAATTTGATTTATAAGCATTATGAGAGAGACACATCAAAGATTAGCGAAGCATATTCTTGCCGACGGCCTACCGGTAGTTATTGACTTGGAGAAGTCGCATGGCTCCTATATTGTGGATGTTGATGGAAACGAGTATTTGGATATGTTCAGCATGTTTGCTTCCTCCCCTGTTGGTTACAACCATCCTCATATTTTAAAAAACGCGGATGCGCTGAAGCAGTCTGCCATCAATAAGTTGGCTCTATCGGACGTATACCCTAGAGAATATGCCGATTTCTTGGACACCTTCGAGCGCGTAGGTATTCCTAAAGAATTAAGGTATTGTTTTTTCATCGATGGCGGAGCTTTGGCGGTTGAAAACGCATTGAAAGCAGCATTCGATTGGAAAACTAGATTGAACTTAAGCAAGGGTATCGAGCAAGAGGCGAGCCAAGTAATTCACTTTAAGCAGGCATTCCACGGCCGTTCCGGCTATACTTTGTCCTTAACAAATACGAAGGATCCGCGAAAGTACATGTACTTTCCGAAATTCGATTGGCCAAGAATCAGCAATCCGAGGCTGCAGTTTCCATTGACTGAGGAGTCTGTAAATGATGCCATCAAGGCAGAAGAGCAAGCCATTCAAGAAATTGAGGCTGCTATTGCGAAAAACCCAGCGGATATCGCATGCTTAATCATCGAGCCTATACAGGCAGAAGGTGGAGATAACCATTTCCGCAATGAGTTTTTCCAGAAGCTGCGTGAGATCTGCGATAAGAATGATATTATATTAATCTTAGACGAGGTACAGACTGGTATCGCGATGACGGGTAAAATGTGGTGCTATGAGCACTTAGGCATTATTCCTGATGTGATCTCTTTTGGTAAGAAGACCCAAGTATGTGGAATTTTGGCGAATAAAGAGAAATTTGATCGCGTGGAAAACCATGTATTCAAAGAGTCAAGTCGTATTAACTCGACGTTCGGTGGTAATTTGGTTGATATGGTTCGCTTCCGTTTGATTTTAGAAATCATCGAGCAAGAGAACTTGGTAGAAAAAGCAGCTGTATTGGGGGCATATTTGATAGAACAATTAAATATCCTTGCAGAAAAACATCCAAGTATCACTGCGGTACGCGGTAAAGGCTTGCTTTGCGCATTTGATTTACCTACAGACAAAGAGCGCGATGCCTTGGTAGCGAAAGCGATGGGCGAGAAGATGTTGATTTTAGGCTGTGGCGATCGTAGTATTCGTTTCAGACCGCATCTGACCGCAACGAAGGAAGATATCGACAAGGCAATTGCCATCGTTGATAGGTTGGTCGACTAAGATAATTAAGGACAGCAAGCTGTTCTAGAATAAAATAAAAAAGCCTTTTGAGAGTCGTAAGTATTTACGGCTCTTTTTTCTTTAAAATTACTGTCAATCCGTCATGGATTTCGAACAGAAATATGCTAATCGATGTTATACTAAAAAAGGCAATAAATTGTTTTTCAGCGGGAAAGGCTTGTGGGGCGTTTATCGGGGATGATTAGCATCATTTTTGTTAACTTTGTAGACTATGTCGGATATTATTCAATTGCTTCCCGATTCAGTAGCCAATCAGATCGCGGCGGGTGAGGTTGTTCAACGACCAGCATCAGCAGTGAAGGAGATGATGGAGAATGCTATCGATGCGGGGGCAGATCAAATAAAACTTATTGTAAAGGATGCGGGGAAGTCATTGATTCAGGTTATTGACAATGGCTGTGGTATGAGCGTTACGGATGCTCGTGTATGTTTTGAGCGGCATGCGACGTCGAAAATCCGTAAGGCGGAGGATTTATTTGCTATCCGTACGATGGGCTTCCGTGGTGAGGCGATGGCTTCTATTGCGGCGATTGCGCACGTGGAACTTCGTACGCGCCGACATGAGGATGAGTTAGGAACTGTTGTTGAGATCGAAGGTTCGGAAGTTGTTCAGCAATATCCGGATCAGACTCCAGCAGGCAGTAGTATCTCGGTGAAAAACCTATTCTACAACATTCCTGCGAGACGCAACTTTCTGAAGAGCAATTCCGTAGAGTTGAGACATATTCTCGACGAGTTTCAGCGTATTGCCTTGGCTCATCCCGAGATTTTCTTCTCGTTGCATAGCGATGGTAACGAGATGTTCCACCTTCCGAAGGAATCCCTGAAGCAGCGGATAGTCCATTTGTTTGGCAATAGCTATAACCAGCGTCTGGTGCCTGTAGAGGAGACGACGACCATATTGAACATTAAGGGGTATATTGGGAAGCCTGAGTTTGCGAAGAAGACGCGCGGAGAGCAGTTTTTCTTTGTGAACAATCGTTTTATTAAGGATCCTTATTTGAATCATGCAGTTCTGAATGCCTACGAGGAGATTCTTCCGGCAGATATGTTTCCATTGTATGTCTTGTTCATCGACATCGACCCTTCGAAGATCGATATCAATGTACATCCTACGAAAACGGAGATAAAATATGAAGATGAGAAGGCTATTTACGCTATTCTTCGTTCTGCGGTAAAGCGTTCATTAGGTCGGTATAATATAACCCCATCTTTAGACTTTGAACAGGAAACAGGATTTGACACCTTGATCACGCCTAAGCCATTGGATGAGATACAGGCGCCGACTATTAATTTCAATCCGAATTTCAATCCGTTCGATGATGGTAATCCGAGCGCACGATCGGCGGTAAGCCGTTCATACAGCTATCCGGAGGCCTTAGAGCGTAAGACGAGCATTCCTCAGAACTGGGATTCGCTTTATCAGATTACAGAGCAAGAGGAATCTACACAGTTGCCGCTTATTCCGGAAGAGCAAGCGACCGACAGTGGTTTTATTCAGGCATCAGATCAGCCGAAAAAGCAGTTTTTCCAGTTACATAATCGTTATATTGTATCGCAGATTCATTCTGGATTTATGTTGATCGATCAGCAGGCGGCGCATGAGCGCATTCTGTTTGAGCAATTTCAACAGCATTTGATCAACAATCAGGGTTCGAGTCAGCAAAGTTTGTTTCCACAGACGGTAGAGCTGAATGCGGCAGATTTTGCATTGATTCAGGATATGTTGCCTGAGATTCATTCTTTGGGTTTTCAGCTACGCCCATTCGGGAAAACGACTTTTGTTGTGGATGGGATTCCTGCGGATCTAGAGAACGTAAATGAGGGGCAGATTATCGAACAGTTGCTGGAGGATTTCAAGAACCAGAGCGACCTGCGGTTGAATAAACGCGAGAAACTGGCGAAGAGTTTGGCAAAGAATGCCGCTATAAAGGCCGGTACAAAATTAGATAACCAAGGGATGGAGGACTTAATCGACCGCCTATTCGCCTGCGAATTACCGAATATTTCGATTCATGGGAAACCCGTTATCATCACATATACATTACAAGAATTAGCAGAGCGATTTGCTAGAAACATTTAGACCGATATTTAATTGAAATATGAATAATCTATTAGGAAATTTACCTCCGGTTGTTAAGAACTTACTGATCATCAATGTGGTCTGTTTTATAGGTTCGTTAATATTTACTCAGGCACCAAGATTATTCGGTGTATTTTACCCAGATTCACCATTCTTCCATATCTGGCAGCCGATAACCTATATGTTCATGCACGACAACCTGGGCTTTGCACATATTTTCTTCAATATGTTTTCCTTGGTGATGTTCGGTCCTATCGTCGAGCGCGTTTTAGGCTCTAAGAAATTCCTGAACTACTATCTGATCTGTGGATTGGGGGCTTTGGTTTTACAGTATGGGGTTCAGGCCATTGAGGTTTATCAGATTACAGGAACCGTGCAGGCATCGGATTATGTCAATTTTGATATGCTAAATGATCGAATCTACAGCACGAAGCAGATTTCACAGGAGAATTTCAACACGCTAGCATCGATTTATGGCACGCCTTTGGTAGGAGCTTCGGGAGCTATTTATGGCTTATTATTGGCTTTTGCAGTTTTGTTTCCAAACATGGAATTGATGTTACTTTTCATTCCTGTTCCTATAAAAGCAAAATACTTTATTCCAATTTTAATAGTTATAGAAGTATACTTAGGATTCTCTAGAGGAGGCTCCTCGATTGCGCACTTAGCACACGTCGGGGGAGCGCTATTTGGTTTTATCCTATTAAAAATGTGGGGAGTACGCCGAGGCAATTATTATTAGTAGATCGTGATGAAGAAAGATAACGCACTGAAAGATTTTTTTAAAACTACTTACAGTAGCCGCTCGCCGATACCCTATATTTTATCTGCGCAGATTTTTCTATTCGTTATTATTCATCTGTTTGATCTTTTTGTGGAAGTTGGGATCACCAACTATCCTCTTTACGATAAAGTGTTGAGCTACCTGAGTCTACCCGGTGAATTCAGTAAGTTTATCCAACAGCCTTGGTCGTTAGTGACCTATCCTTTCCTATACACCGGATTGTTTAATATTCTGTTCGATTGCCTGTGGATCTATTGGCTAGGGAATGTCTTTTTAGGCTTTTTAAATAATCGTCAGTTCCTGACGGTATTCTTAAGTGCTATCTTCATCGGAGGCCTTTCCTTCTTAGCTCTATCGCAGATTCCACTCTTAGCGAAGAGTCCACAGACCTTTCTGCATACCAATGCGATGAGCATCGGAGCATTGATGGGAAGCTTGCTGATACTGGTTCCTAAAATGGAATTCAGACTTTTCTTGTTTGGCAATGTGAAGTTCCAAACGATTGCATTCGTCTTTTTGGGGTTGCAGTTTCTCTTCCTATTTTTAATCAACAAGCCTGGCGCAATATCATTACTGATCAGCACCTCATGGGGGATGCTGTTCATTAGTCAGCTACGCAAAGGAAATGATTGGAGCAAGCTTTTTGAACGAAAACCTGACAGTAAATTACGTGTTGTACATACAGAAAATAAACCACCGGTTTACAGAAGCTATAAAGGCGACTTACCGAACCAAGAGGTAATCGATGAAATATTGGATAAAATTTCCCAATACGGTTATGAAAGTCTATCTTCACGGGAAAAAGAAATCCTTTTTAAAGTAAGTAGAGAAGAGCAAGAGTAATGTTAATTAACAAAAAGAACTTGGGTTTTTTCAGCAAAACCGTGATGCTTGGCAATTTGCTTGCAGTTGTCGGTCTACTTCTAAGCTACTCCGCTTCTTTTATCAATCCAAAGTCTTTCTGGGGTATTGCCTTCTTAGGATTGGGTTATTTGCCTATCCTGCTTATCAATGTCGGATTTATTCTTTACTGGATACTACGAAAACCGCGTTTCGCACTTCTTTCTCTTGGTGCGATATTATTAGGTTGGAACCTGATGACGCAGCATATAACCTTTAGCGAACAGGTTGATTTGGCTCCTTCCGACACCTCGCTTCGTGTCATGTCCTTCAATGCACATATGTTCTCTCCAATTGAGGGTTCCGAGAAGCCGCCTAAAGAGGAATTCATCGAGATCGTCAATGAAACAAAGCCGGATGTATTGTGTGTGCAAGAGTTCTATAGCACAATCAAAGGCAATAAGCGTTTTAGCGAGACTCTAAAAAACAAAGCTGACTTTGATACCTATTACTTTGCTCCATCGACACAGAACGATTATATGGCCTATGGACAGGCTATTTTTTCTAAATATCCCATCATTAACTCAGGATTGATTAAAAAGAATGAATACGGTATCAACCGTATCATTTACGCTGATATCGTAAAAAATCAAGATACGATCCGTGTCTATAATGTGCACCTCCGCTCATTTGGATTGCAAAACGAAGATAAGGAATTCATTCAGAATCCTGGCGGAGCCGGAGGAGCAGAAGAAACGGCAACTCGCCGTGTAGGAAGAAAGCTGAAATGGGCTTTCGAACAGCGCAGTAATCAGGCGGAGTCTCTATCCGAACATATGGCCGAAAGCCACCTGCCGAAGATTATCATGGGTGATTTTAATGATACCCCCATGTCATACAGCGTTAATCTGATTGGAAAGGATATGAAGAATGCATTTCAGGAGAAAGGCAATGGATGGGGTATTACGCATTTCGAGATGCTACCTATCCTCCAGATAGATTATATTTTTGCCGACAAGCAATTCGCTGTCAACAACTACCATATCATTAAGGAAAAGCTTTCAGATCACTACCCGATTTGGGCAGATTTAAGTATGCACAAAGGAAATTAAGATTGTGTGTTAAGCTGCTGTAAAGCCTTCTCGATAAAGAAATCATAACGATTCTTTACTTTAAAATAAGCTTCCCTACCGAAATAGTACCGACCCAAGAGAGCTTCAATATCACTTTGTATCAGATCGTGCAAGTCTATCTGTTTGCGTGCGCTTAGGCGAACTCCCCTTTGGTTAAGGAAATTAATAAAGCTGCTGTACTCCGAATTTGGAAGGGTATATCCTTGCAAGAAGTTCTCGATAGAATAGGCCGGTAGTTTCTTCGTGAAGCGACTGTAGACAAACTGCTCTACAAGACTCGACTGCGCTAGATCCTGATAAATAATGCTCACCTCATTAGAGTCCACAGGAACTAACAGATCAGGCACAATACCTCCACCAGAGAAGAGCTTCTTGCCCAAGCCCGTTTGGTATGACTTTCCATGTGCATACGTCGTGTCTAATGACCAAAGACCGCTATACATAGACGCGTAATCTTGCATATTTGACCAATTCGGACTGTATTTACGTTGGATACTACGTCCTAGCGGCGTATAGTATCGAGCAATACTCAAGTTGATCGTTGATCCATCAGAGAAATCGAATAGCTCTTGGACAATCCCTTTTCCATAAGTACGACGTCCGATCAAAATACCTCGATCCCAATCTTGCACTGCACCTGCAACAACTTCACTCGCAGAAGCCGTACGCTCATTCACTAGCACCACCAGTTTACCATTTGCGTAATTGCCTTTACTTTCCGATAGGTAATCTCTGCGCGCTTCATGAGCTCCTTCTGTATATACAACTAAACGCTGATCGGCGAAGAACTCGCTTGCCAACTTGATTGCGATATGAAAGTATCCTCCGCCATTGTCTCTCAAGTCGAGGATGAGGTTCTTCGCACCTTGCTTCTTAAGCTCGATGATCGCATTCCGAAACTCTTCCGCAGTCTTCAATCCGAAACGACGGATACGAACGAACGCGACGGTAGGTTCGATCATGTAAGCTACGTCCAAGGAGCTTACACTGATCTGGTCTCGCTTTGCTTTCAAGGGGAATGGCAGCGCAATGGAATCGCGTTGGATGAACATCTCTACCTCTGTACCACGCTTACCACGAATTAGCTTCTCTACTTCTTCCTTCGACACCAGATTCCCTGCAACGGGTTTATTACTAATCTTCAGAATTCGATCCCCTACTTTGAAACCAGCCTTATCCGCCGGACCATTGGTAATCACTCCAACTACCAGCAGGGTATCGTTCAGATTGAAATACTCCATTCCTATCCCTTCGAAAGTACCTTCAAGGATTTCCGTTTGAGTCTGCGACTCATTAGGCATCAGAAATAAAGAGTAAGGATCGAGATGGGAAATGATATGGTTGATCGCCCCGTTTTGGACGGAATCCATATTGATGCTATCCACATATCGGGTGGAAATAAGATCTACAACCTGTTGTATCTTATACGCATTATCGGAAATACCAATAGGCACCAAGGAACCACCAGAACTGATTCGCTCTTGGTCAGCGTAATTCTGCCCGAGAATCAATCCTAATAGGAGTGTAGCCGCATAGGTGGCTGCAACGAAAATATTCCTCTTTCTTCCTTTTTGCATTTATGGTCTGGTGCGCAAAATTAACACTTAACGATTTGTTTAAAAGAATAATATAATAAATAATTTATCAACAATTAACAGTCCAAACAAGACTTGTAACGGTAATATTTCAGCAATTTTCAATATTTTTACATACTCATGCACGAAATAGAACCATATTACAACTGGAGAGACGATTATATAGCCTCAGAAGATGAGCGAAGCCCATTTTATGGCACTATACATTCAGAATTTGAGTTTGATAAGAAAATCTATAATTTTCTTTTACATCCACAATGGGATGAGTTTGGATCATTGACGCTTTACCTGAAAGTTTTGTATGCAGATTACGATAAAGGATTCTGCATCATTGAACTCATTGGCGAATGGAACGATGCGATCTACAACGACATCATGATCCTAAAACGCGAGATCATCGACCTGATGATCGGCGAGGGTATCAATAAGTTTATCCTGATTGGAGAGAACGTTTTGAACTTCCATGCTTCCGATGATTCCTATTATGAAGAATGGTTTCAAGATGTCGAAGACGGGTGGATCGTAGGAATCAATTTCCGCGAACATGTTATTCAAGAATTCGAGAGCAACCACATCGACTATTACATTAACTTCGGACAGTATTTCAACAACTTCCCTTGGCGCACATTAAAGCCGAAACAACTTTATCATCACATAGAAGAACACATGCAAAAAAGGCTGAATTAATGTTGTTATTGATAGCCTTTTCGATTCATCATAAATAAATACCAGCGCCATGAACGTAAGATCTATCAACTACCACAACCGCATATTCCGAACCTTAAGCAACAGCAACAACGGCGAAACTTCCCCTGAAACAGAATTTCATTACAAGCATATCGGCAATATTGTCTTCGCGGACTACAGTGGCGGAGCTATTAAATATGGGCATCTTTTAGGGATAGTTTCTGAGTATGGCACAATCGACATGCGCTATCATCAGGTTAATCATGCTGGCGAACTCATGACAGGTATCTGCCAATCACGCCCTGAAGTTTTAGCAAACGGTAAAATCCGCTTACATGAGACCTGGCAATGGACTTCCGGCGACCTAAGCAAAGGCGAGAGCATTGTCGAAGAAGTATAAGTACCCCAACACTCCCCTTTCTCCTCTCCAAACATAGATGCAAAATCCGCATAACATACCTGCGTGGCCTCAACAATTGGCGAAAAGCAATAAAATAGGCTTTTTTTAAGTATCTTTAGCCTATCATAAAATTCGTAAAAACTATATTCCAATCATCTACGTTAGGTTAAGTCAACGATTAAAGTAAACAGAGTCCACATCTTTCGTTAACGACGAAGGAATAAGATTTGGATATACGTTATGACAGTCCTAAATTTGCCTAACAAAAATTTGTAATTATGTCATTCAGAATAGAAAAAGACACCATGGGCGAGGTTCAAGTACCTGCCGACAAATACTGGGGTGCACAAACTGAACGTTCAAGAAACAACTTTAAAATTGGTCCAGCGGCATCTATGCCACATGAGATCATAGCAGGCTTTGCTTACCTAAAGAAAGCAGCTGCCTATGCTAACCATGAATTAGGCGTACTACCTGTAGAGAAGCGCGACGCTATCGCTGCAGTATGCGACGAAATCTTAGCAGGTAAACTAGATGACCAATTCCCATTAGTTATCTGGCAAACAGGATCAGGAACACAGTCCAACATGAATGTGAATGAAGTAGTCGCTAACCGCGCGCAAGTACTTGCAGGTGGAAAGATTGGCGAAGGTGAGCCTGTATTAAAAGCTAATGATGATGTAAACAAATCACAGTCTTCTAACGATACATTCCCTACGGGTATGCACATTGCGGCTTACAAAGCAGTAGTAGAAGTGACTATCCCTGGCGTTGAGAAGCTTCGCGATACATTGAAAAGAAAATCCGAAGAGTTCATGAACGTAGTAAAGATTGGACGTACGCATTTAATGGATGCTACACCACTTACACTAGGTCAAGAGCTTTCAGGCTATGTAGCGCAGTTAAATCACGGCCTTAAAGCGTTAAGAAATACGTTATCACACCTTGCAGAAGTTGCATTAGGTGGTACAGCCGTTGGTACGGGTTTAAATACACCTAACGGATACGACGTTGTTGTTGCCAAATATATCGCTGAGTTCACAGGTCATCCATTCGTTACTGCCGAGAACAAATTCGAAGCATTAGCAGCACACGATGCTATCGTTGAAACACACGGTGCTTTGAAACAATTAGCCGTAGCATTGAATAAGATTGCTAACGATATCCGTATGTTGGCATCAGGTCCTCGTTCAGGAATTGGTGAGATCCTTATTCCGGAGAACGAACCAGGATCGTCGATTATGCCAGGAAAAGTAAACCCTACGCAGTGTGAGGCTTTAACTATGGTTGCAGCACAGGTAATGGGTAATGACGTAGCAATCACAATCGGAGGTACGCAAGGTCACTACGAGCTTAACGTATTCAAACCATTGATGGCTGCAAACTTCTTACAATCTGCAAGACTTATCGGAGATGCATGTGTATCTTTCGAAGAGCACTGTGCAGTAGGTATCGAGCCTAACTACGCACGCATCAAAGAATTAGTAGACAACTCCTTGATGTTAGTAACAGCATTGAACACGAAGATCGGTTACTACAAAGCTGCGGAGATTGCACAAACAGCACACAAAAACAATTCTACATTAAAAGAAACAGCTATCGCATTAGGTTATGTTACTGCCGAGCAATTCGACGAGTGGGTAAAACCGGAAGATATGGTAGGTAGCTTAAAATAAAAGAGTGGATAAACGCTTAAAATTACATATTTCAATGAAAGCATACCTTGCCCTAGTGTTAGGTATGTTTTTTATTGGCAGCAGCTGTCAGCGACATTCTGATATGCAGGATGAGGGAGCAGATTGGTTTCAGGGTGTATGGGTACAGGACAGCATCCCCAACTCAGCAAATATGCTGAACTATACCTTACATGAATTCCGTGTCACCTGCGACTCGATTTACACAACCATGAAAGTGCACAATAAGGTAAAAACAATGCCCGACAGTTGCTACAAAAATGGAGAATGGACAGAATATGCAAAGGCTGTCTATGTATTGCGCGGCGACAGTATGATTGTCGAAGGCGTCTATACAAAACCCAACTGGAAACAAAAGATCTCCGGATGTTATAAGCAAGGGGAATACTTGCCACGCTATAAAGTGGCTTACAAAAGCCAGGATAGCGTCGTATTGGAAAACAAATTTGATGCAAGACCTGTCGTTCTCAAGAAGATCAAAGACATTACCTGCGTACCTAAAAAACGTTGGGAACTATAAAAAGAAAGAGCCGCTAAACGCGGCTCTTTCTTTTTATCTAGTTTATCAGTCTCGTCTCATCCGACGATTTCAAAATATGGTTCTTCAATTCAGTCTCCGCCTGCAATAGATCTGCTTCGGCAACCTTACGTTTCTCTCTACCCTCTTTCTGAATACGCAACACCTCTTCAATCGTCGTGATAATATCCGTATTCGCTTTCTTAATGGTTTCCACGTCGATAATACCACGCTCCGTTTCCTTCGCTACATTGATAGTCGCATCTTTCAACATCTCCGAATTGCGCTTCAAGAGTTCATTCGTCGCGTCAGTAACCGCACGTTGTGCTTCCAACGCGCTCTGCGCATGCGCAATACCTAAAGTCAATACCATTTGGTTCTTCCACAAAGGCAAGGTATTCACAATACTTGACTGGATTTTTTCCATCAGCGAGCTGCTATTGCTTTGGATCATACGAATCTGCGGAGCCGTCTGCAAGACCACCATTCGGGTAAGCTTCAGGTCATGCACCTTACGTTCGAAACGAACAACATGTTGCTCCATGTCTTTATACTCCTGTATCTTATGCTGATCTCCTGTCGATTCAGCCTCCGCTTTCATCGCCGGTAAAGTCACGGTTAGCACCTCATGCAACTTCTCCTCCCCTGCTTGAATATGCAGCGAAAGGTCTTTAAAGTATTGCTGATTCTGAACAAAAAGCTTATCGAAGATGTTGACATCCTTCGCTAAGTTCTTATAGTGCCCCTCCAGCTTCAATTCAATGCTATGAATGTTCTTCTCCACAGAAGCATATTCCGTACGAAGACGACCGATCTTTTTCTTGATATTATCGAAGAAAGGAATCAACGGTTTCTTATTCAATTTCTCATCGAAATTCTTAATCTCCCCACGAAGATTCAACAGAATATCTTCCGCACCACCAAGATCCTTGGTCCGCACCTGCTTCAAAATCTCGTTCGAGAAATTACTTACATTGGACTGGCTACCGACACCAAATTGGATAATATCAGTGGTTGATTTTAAGTTAATCTTATCCTTATATTGTTGAATTAAGCCCTTCTCTTCCTCTGTAAAGTTTACAGCGATTTCGCCAGGCTTATTCTTGTTCTGGTCATCATCCAAATTTGTCAAATCTAAGTTTGCCATAATATCTTAATCTTTTAAAAGGTTTCTACTTTTTAAGGTTTGCAGATAAACATCGGTCTCCGCCGATACATCCAGCATCCCCATCTTAAAATGATTCGTTACTTCTTGCTCAATGGCCACCGAAGCCTGGCGTATCACACTTTCCAGCTTACGCTTCGATTCCATCGTGATGCTATTGCTCAGATGCGTATTCTCCAACTCATCATATTGCATCAGCACATTCACTACCGTCGAATGGCGCACAAGAAACTTCTCTGCTTCACGAACATCTTTCTTCTCCAACAATTGAAATAACCGGATAATCTTATCGATATCCGTTTGAATACTTCTATTGTCTATTTGCTTGCGCCAATGTAACAGTCGTTCCACAAAAAATTGAGGCGTATCAATAGACGCCGATTTAAGTTCCAAATATTTCTGTGCAGAAGGCGTCGATATCCATGTCAACGGACGAACCTCGCCCAGCTCCAAGCGCTGTAAATAAGGCTTCGCCTGATTCAGCAGCATGCCATTACCAACGATATAAGACACCACAGAACCACCCATCGTTAGCAGCATCGCGGAGCTCAATGTTCCGAAGAAGTAAATGAAGGATACCAACAGTGCAATCTCTACGGCCAATAATGCCACCCCCGCAACATACCAAGAACGAACCTTCGTTTTCTTAGCTTGTCCCAACATGACGAAGGGATGTATATGTATAGGCAATGGGATAATCATTAATACAGACAAAATCGTCCACATTAACTGTCTGACCTCCCACGGTCTACTTTTCTTTGTTGCCCAACCCATTTTGCAATTTAATTATTTTTATAAAAATACACCAATTCTTATTCCAATGCATACTTTCATCCTAAAAACTAGGTAATTGGCATAAAAATACCTGTCATTACGTCATTTTTATCGGTGAAAATTCCTAGGCCCAATTCCTCAATTTCTATACGGTTTCAATCAGCGACAGCGTCAGTTCATAAGCTGTCTTTTTCTCCCATTTCGCCATTAGCCACGCAATAAAGCTTAGGTTAAAGATATCTTTATTCGCGTCGATATCAACCATAGAAAGAACGGTATCCTGATAAGTTTGCTCGCTGACGATGTCAGGTTTTTGAATGGAGCGCTCAACCATGCTTAGGAAAACCATGACACGCTCCTCCTGAATGCTCAACAAATACTTCTTGTAGCGGCGTTTGAAACTATGCAGCCGCGAAACCGCCAGCTCCGTATTCTCGAATTGCAAATGCACCAAAATCTCCATCAAATTCTTTCGAATCGTCCACAGCATCCCCATCTTCTTCTCATACCAATGATCGGTATGTCCCAATTTCGCTAGATAGCTTAAGCTGCGCGAGTCCCGATGCTGCGCATAGAACATGGTCAGACTCAGATACAGATCGTCGATATCCTCTTGGCTGGATTTCTTAGTCGCATACGATAATCCTTTCTCAATCGCTTGGATACCTTCTTGAGGCTTCCCCGAAAAATGATAGTTCAATCCCAGCAGCAGTTGATACCGCAGCATAAACTGCTCTCTGTAAGATTTACTGCTATCCATCAATTCGTCCATCTGCGTTAAATAACTAATGCTTTCTGCAAACCTTTTATTGCGCAAATTGAAATTTGCTAGGTAATAAAGGATATAGAGATGATAATAGAGATGGCGCTCCTTCGGTTTTTCCAAGCCCTGAATGTATTGATACGTTTTCCGAACATATCTTTCGATCAATCCATAATTCTGATTGATGGCCGCATACTCGTTCGCGATATAGAGGATTTGATAGAGCGACTTATAATTCATCAGATCCAGCACCGCGATCTGATATTTCTTCAGTGTCGCTTCGATCAACTCCGTCAGGTTAACGATTTTCCCTTTCAGATGTATCTCCTGCAATTCCCGACGCAGGTAGGCATAGGCCATATGCATCTTCGCTTCCCGTTGCATATGCGTTTGGTTCAAAGTAAAACGATCTAATAAACGGTCTAAGGCTAAATCCCTATCCAAATGCGCATACTGCATACGCAACAAAAAGACTTCATTGACCAAACCAAACTGCTCTTCTTGAACGGCCAAACGCTCCGCACGATCCAAACATTTCAAACCAATCTTCGCAGCACTATTCTCCAATAAGAATCGAGCAACAACGAGGTTCCTCAGTATTTCGTAGACCGCGCTGTCTTTGCTTTCAAATGCGCGTTGCGAAAGGAATTGGAGCACATTATCCTGCAATCTTTTGCGAAGCGCATGATATGCATCTTTATTTTTTTGCTTTGAATATAATTTATTTATTGATTTTTTATCGTCAGTTTCTAAAAAATTGAACAAACGAATATTCTTGACATCCTTGCGCTTATTTTTTCTGTTTAGAAAACTCTTAAAATCTGCTTTATCCTGATTATTAAGTAAGTCGATCAGCTGCGATAAATCATCCATACACTATAATTTCTTTCTAAATATATCAAAAATATCTCTTTTATATCGTCAGTATTTTAATGAAACTAAGTTTGCAAGCAGCCCGATTCCCCCGACCTTTACGTCGTATTAATCAACAAAAATTAAAAATATGGAACCGCTAAATATCCAATCAGAAGAAAACAACTTGACTCCAAAGGGGTCGGAAGGAACAAAGAATCCGTACAAACCGACAGCTGCCTTCGTAGGCGCCTCTTGGTTAGCATTAATTACAGGTGCTGTCGCATTTTGTATAGGATTATGGAATGCCGATATGGCACTCAATGAAAAAGGCTATTATTTTACCATTTTACTATTTGGATTATTTGCCGTTATCTCGGTACAGAAAAGCGTACGAGATAAAGCTGAAGGGTTGGCTGTAACTGAGATTTACTATAGCTTAAGCTGGTTTGCGACCATTGCCTCGATCGTATTATTGGTCGTTGGTCTGTGGAATGCTGACTTGACCTTAAGTGAAAAAGGATTCTACGGAATATCCTTTGTGCTCAGTGTTTTTGCTGCCATTGCCGTTCAGAAAAACACAAGAGACGCTAAGTTGGCAAACGAAAAGACCTTATAACTTAGCGGTTTCCCCGCAGTCCTTGCTTGTCGAGGCTGCGGGTTGTTTAAATAATTTTGGTAACTTAACCTATTAAATCCCCCTCTCATGAAGAGCATTAAACGCGAGGATATACATATCCTTGCAAAACAGAGCGATCTATCAGAAACGCAAATTGAAAAGGCATTAAAAACCGAAGTATTCAACCAAAGAAACGATTGGTCTAATTTTCTAAAATATGCATTACTAGCGTTAGGCATTGGCTTTTTCGCTGCGGGCGTCATCTTTTTCTTTGCTTACAACTGGGACGAACTAGACAAATTCGCCAAACTTGGCCTCGTGCAAATGCTAGTTATCGTTGTATGCGTAATCGCCCTGCTGCCAAAACTTACACCCAACACACGCAAAATATTACTGACAGGGGCTTCCCTATTGGTCGGCGTCATGTTTTCCGTGTTCGGGCAAATCTATCAGACCGGAGCAGATGCCTACGACTTTTTCCTTGCATGGACATTATTTATCGGCATTTGGGTGTTGATCAGCAATTTTCCACCCCTCTGGATACTGTTCCTAGGATTGGTCAATACCACCTTTATCCTGTATACGACACAAGTGACAAGGCATTGGGACGAAGGATCGAACTTTACCATCTTGTTTGTTCTCAACCTGATTCCGCTAGTTGCATCACATTTGATCAATCATTCTTGGAAAGGTGTAAGTATCCCAACATATTTCACCAATATTGTCGCTTTAGCGGCACTTACCTTTGCAACGATTGGGAATTTAGTCTACATCTTCGCCTCGAAGGCAGATTTCCCATATTTACCTCTACTAACGATCGCCTTTTATGGACTAGGAATTGGCTACGGAATTAAGCAGCGAAGTATCTTCTACTTATCCGCCATACCACTCAGCATCATCATCATACTGACAGGCTTGATTCTAGAAATCAGCAACTGGAAAGATTCCTATCTATTCGTCAGTTTATTTATTATCGCAAGCATCAGTTTGGTGGTCTACAATTTAATACAAATGTTAAAAAAGAATCGTCATGAAAAGTAGATTAAATTTCGACGAACTAACACAAAACCTTGGATGGTCGGAGGCAGCGCACAGTTTCGATCGGCAAGCAATAGAAACCGAATTCCAGGAACGTGATGAGACACAAAGTCTCCCAATCAAGATCCTATCTATTTTCGGTGGGCTTATGGCAAGCTCCACATTCACCGGATTCCTATTCACTTTTGGAATTTTGGAGAACAGAATCACGCAACTGATCTTCGGTCTGATCTTTCTTACGGGATCAATCTTCTTTAGCCGAAAGACTAAAATGCTGCTATTGGATACCATTGCGGTATCGGGTCTTATTCTTGGCTTTACACTGATAGGTCTTGCATTAGAAGATTACCGCCTGTCAGACGAATCAGCATTGCTAATCATCTGTATCCTCGCGACCGTCAGTATCAACTTCGTACGAAACTACATCATGACCTTCATATTGGTCCTGATTGCCTGCGGAACCTTGCTCGCGGCACTCAACCAAGCAGACTGGGATAACCTGTCCTATTTCTATGTCCCTGCGCTGGGCTTAGTTTTAGCTTACCTGTATATCAAAGAAGCCCGCATCATCAGTAAAAGAGACTTCTTTTCCATTCGATACAATCCCATCCGCACGGCACTAACTTTTTGCTTAATCATCGGGCTTATTTACCTAACGCTAGATCAGAAATTTATCCTTACAAACTATTATGCGTTGTCAAGTTCGCTATCCTTTATCGTACTCTGTTTTGTTGCGCTGCATTATGTTTTCGAGAAATTGGCCATCAGTAACAAGCGAACAATAGTCTTATTGTATTTGCTTTGTTTATGCTGCCTGCTGCCAACCCTATTTGCTCCTGCCATTTCCGGCGCTATATTTTTGATCTTAGTCAGCTTCTTGGCAAATTATAAGACCGGATTTGTACTAGGCATTTTACTTCTGCTCTATGCAGTTTCCAGGTTCTATTACGATCTGGAGATTTCCTTGCTCAACAAATCAATCGCTATGATGATCTCCGGAGCATTCTTTATCATTCTATATTTTGTGAGCCTTAAATTAAGTCGTCATGAAGAAAATTAGCATCATACTCATCGTTGTCAACTTACTATTATTGTTGGCTTACTTCAACTATAGCATTGCGCAAAAAGAAGATACCCTCAAAGAAGGGGAATTAGTGCTGTTGGAATTAGCGCCCGTAGACCCTCGATCGCTGATGCAGGGCGATTACATGATGCTCAACTATAAACTGAACAGCAATGTACAGCCCGACAGCATCCCTCGTAGAGGGTATGCAGTCCTTAAGTTAGATATCCATCAGGTAGGCGAATTACAAAGATTCCAAGCTGAAAAGACCCCATTAGCACCCGGAGAAGTATTAATACACTATACCAACCCAAGTGGCTGGCGCGTAAATATCGGTGCTGAATCCTTCTTCTTCCAAGAAGGAACAGGCGAACGATTCGAAAAGGCTAAATACGGCGCCCTAAAGGTCGATGAAAACGGAAATAGTTTATTGATCGGCTTGTGCGACGAAAATAAAAGAGAGATAAAATCTAAGTAAAGTCAAAGCTTAAGTTAACCCAATACAAAGCCCAATC
>NZ_DKLH01000071.1:1626-20080 GCF_002455685.1 Sphingobacterium sp. UBA6645 | reverse complement strand
ACCCCTCTTTTTAAGAAGCTTTTTCCAATATATTTCAACCCTTAATTCGCATTACTAACTACTAACTACTATTTCTGAACCAAGAAAGGAAGAATCGAAGGATAGCCATGAGCGGGTCTAACGACTAAGGCACTAAGTACGAACTTCGACTTAAAACCCTTTCACTCCCCTTTCAAACCCAATATATAACCCAATCAAAGCCGCTTCGAAAGGGCTTTGATTGGGTTATATATTGGGTTTGATATGCGAATGACATATCGTAGGTTCAAAGCAATCACATCGTTAGCTTTGCCAAGAAAGATGAAGTGATTATCCATAATTTTTATTAACTTATTGAAGTAGCAAGTGATTTTGCAGGCGAGGGAATAAAGATGTTTTTGAAAATTTTTAATGAACTCAAATTAGATATAAGTTAATATTCAATAATCGCTTCGCTACTTTGGTTAACAGAATTTAATAATCTATCTATATCATTGATTTTAACCAAGATGTGAAATTAGATAGCATAATTATTACTCTGCTAGCATAGTTTTTAATCAAAAAAACGATATATTAGTCAGACCTAAATTTTGAAGATTATAAACTGTTATTTAATAAAAGAGAACAAGATATGAACAAGTTCAATAGATTATTCGATATCATTATAAATTATAAGACGGAGTATGCCAAGGACATTATGGTTGCTGGTCGTGCGGGAGATAAATGGCGTACCTTTTCTACGGCGGAATTCGTCTATATAGTTAATAATTTAAGCAAGGGTCTGATTGCACGCGGCATCAAGAAAGGCGATCGCGTGGCTATCATGTCGGGAAACCGTCCGGAATGGAACTTTGTTGACTTCGCATGTAACCAATTGGGCGTTGCAACGGTACCATTATATCCTACCCTATCCAATCAGGATTTGATATACATCATCAATGATGCCGACGTAAAAATGGTGTTCGTTAGTAACGAAGACCTAGCTGCAAAAGCAGACTTGGCGATGAAAGAGAATAACATCAATATAGAAACCTATACCTTCGATAAGTTGGAGGGCCGGAAATATTATATGGAGGTCGCGGACTTAGGAAAGGCGAATGATGTAGACTTAACGTCTTACAACGATGCTGTTGAGGCGGAAGATTTATTGACATTGATCTACACATCCGGGACTACAGGGAAGCCTAAGGGAGTTTACCTTTCGCATGAGAATCTGTTGAGCAACGTACAAGCGTGTAATCACCTGATTACCACCGAATATAAGAAAGCTTTAAGTTTCTTGCCGCTCTGTCACATCTTTGAGCGCATGGTTGTTTATATGTATTTCTCTCGTGGTGTGCAGATTTACTACGCTGAAAATCTAGATAATATCGTCGTCGATATCAATGATGTAAAACCTGATCTATTTACCACTGTACCGCGTGTACTTGAAAAAGTATATGATAAGGTTGTTGCAAAGGGCAAGGATCTGACGGGGATTAAGAAATCGCTTTTCTTCTGGGCATTGGATTTAGGGCTGAAATATCAGGAGCCGAAATCGAACTCTGCTTTTTACAATTTTAAACTGGGTATCGCGCGCAAATTAATCTTCTCGAAATGGAAAGAGGCTTTGGGTGGCAACATCAAGATTATCATTTCCGGTGGAGCGGCACTACAGGAGCGTTTAGCACGTGTATTTTGGGCAGCAGGAATTAAAGTTCTGGAAGGCTATGGTCTTACGGAGACTTCTCCTGTTATCGCTGTTAATTCCTGGGATGAAAATGACGTAAAGTTCGGTACGGTAGGTCGCGTATTGAAAAACTTGGAAGTAAAAATTGCTGAAGACGGCGAGATCATGGTTAAAGGTCCTAGCATTACGAAAGGATACTATAAAAACGAGGAAGCGACAAAAGAGGCCTTCGATGGCAATGGGTATTTTCATACCGGCGATATTGGCGAGCTAACTCCGGACGGATTCTTACGGATTACGGATCGGAAGAAAGAAATGTTCAAAACTGCTGGCGGTAAATACGTCGCGCCGCAGGTGTTGGAAAACAAATTGATGGAGTCGACTTTGATTGCGCAAGTGATGGTTATAGGTGAGAATCAACGTTTCCCTGCGGCATTAATCGTTCCTGCATTTGAAGAATTAGAAAAATATTGCAAGCACAAAGGGATCCCGTATAGCTCTAGAGAAGAAGCGATTAAGCAAGGTGAAGTTTTAACAAAATATGAGCATATAATTTCGCAAGCAATGGCTAACTTTGGGCATTGGGAGCAAGTGAAGAAATTTAAATTGCTTTCAAAGGAATGGACCATCGACAACGGAGAGCTAACGCCGAAGTTGAGCCTTAAGCGCAAGGTTATTCTACAGAAAAACGAAGAACTAATCAAAGATATTTATAAGGAATAAGAACTGCCTATGATAATTACTATTTGGACCAAACTAAAAGAATTTTGGGGGCTATTAATCAATGCTGTAAATGGTTTTATCGAGGACAATTGTATGAAGCTTAGTGCTTCATTAGCTTATTATACTGTATTTTCTATAGGTCCACTGTTATTGATATTAACGTGGACCTTAGGTTTTTTTTATGGGGAGCATTTGGATGGCACTAGCGGTGCCCGCGAACAGGTTATGGACGAGCTGAGCGAGCTCTTCGGACGGGAAATTGCGTCAACCTTGGAATCCACGGTGTCAAAGATTTCCTTAGATAGCAAATCCAACATCGGGATCATCATCGGTTCGGCTACCTTAATGTTCACTTCAACGACCATCTTTGTTGATATTCAAAACTCCATTAATACGATCTGGAAAGTAAAACCAAAGCCGAAGAAAGGCTGGCTAAAACTGATCATCAACCGTTTGATTTCCTTCTCTATGATATTAGGGCTAGTATTCCTATTGATGGCATCCTTAATTGTGAGTAGTTTGATTGGGATTATGACTGATTACTTCAATCAATTTATACAACATTGGGATATCAGCCTGATCGACATGGTGAATACGACTATTACTTTCTTGGTCATCACTACCCTCTTTGGTACTATCTATGCCTTTCTTCCGGATGCGAAGGTTCGCTTTAAGGATATCTTAGGTGGAGCGCTGTTTACCTCTTTCCTATTTATGCTCGGCAAGTATGGTATTTCGGTTTATTTAAGTCAGAACATGACAGCTTCGTCCTACGGCGCCGCAGGGTCAATCATTATCTTATTGGCATGGGTTTATTACTCTTCGGCAATTCTATACTTTGGAGCAGAGTTTACTAAGGAATATGCCGTAAAATATGGGAAGGGTATCCAACCTTCTTCATTTGCGGTACTCGTGAAGCAGACTGAATTAGAGATCGACCCCGAAACCGGTATTCGCGAAGTAGTTAAAAAACATAATGACCCTGTGCAATAGTGGAAGAAAAAGATAGTATTAAATACATGCTTTTAGCAGGGCTATTTTTTGCGCTGATGAATGTATGTGTGAAGTATGTGTCTCATATTCCAACGGTCGAAGTTGTTTTCTTTCGATCCATCTTTAGCCTAGTCGCGTCGTACATTATTCTTAAGCGCGATCATATCCCTGTATTTGGGAACAACAAACCGCTGTTGATTTTGCGTGGTGTAGCTGGTTGTATTGGTTTGGTTGGTTCCTTTTATACCTTGCAGCATATTCCGCTCGCCTCCGCAGTGACAATAAATTACCTCTCTCCTTTCTTTACGGCTATATTGGGAATCTTTATCGTAAAGCAACCCGTCAAGCCTATCCGCTATCTTTATTTCGCATTGGCAATTGCCGGAGTCATCATGTTGAAAGGCTTCGACCCGAGGATCTCTACTTTAGACCTGATCATCGGGTTAACAGCGGCATTGTTTGCCGGCCTTGCATACAATATCATCTCCAAACTGAAGACCTCCGAGCATCCCTTGGTGATCATCTTTTATTTTCCACTTATCACCCTCCCCTTCGTCGGTGTCTATACGCTCATGCATTGGGAAAATCCTCAAGGATGGGATTGGGCAATATTGTTGCTGATCGGAATCTTTACGCAAATAGCGCAGTATTATATGACACTGTCCTATCAGCGCGCTAATCTTGCCAAAGTAGCCAGCTTAAACTATTTAGGTGTAATCTATGCGTTAGTATTTGGATATTTTCTGTTCCAGGAAACATTTAGTGAGTATGCTCTTTTGGGTATCGCGGTAATCCTTGCAGCGGTAATATTAAATATTAGAAAGTAGCGCATATAACGAATAGGATAACGCTAAAAAATCTTATCAACATATCGCTATAGAATGCAAAAAGGTCCGAAGTAGCCTTCGAACCTTTTATGCAATGTCTAATATCTAATATATGATATCTTATATCTAATCCTATTTAACATTGTAATAGTAAACCTTTCGGCCCACATTACCTTGTATATCGTTTCCTTCGACAACCACCTTGTACTTACCAGTACCATCAGCATTGAAGAATTCCAGGTCTATTTCTCCATTCTTTTCTACTCTGATTTCAGGATTCCAGTAAACGGTTGTTCTGTAATCGTTGGTATTCTTGCTCTCCGGTGTAGCATATTTCGGCGTGTAGAAAGCGCGTTGTTTCACGTATCCCAATGGATGTAATTCTACGACATTGGACTTCGGAAGCATGGCTTCAATCTGCGCTGCTGTCATACGAGGCTGCTTCTTCTCCTTCTTCGTGATGATAGACACAACACCATCGTTTTGGTAGATGTTGCGAACAGTTCCTAAATCATCTCGCAAGAAGATCTCAATGCCTTCGATTTCAGGTATAGTTATGGAGTTTAAAGATGGTTCATCAATCGGCATCCCGTTCAAGAAGAACTGCACCGGAACGCGGCTTCCTTGGTTGTAGTTACGTGTGACATAGTATTTCAAGGTATTGACATCATACGTAATACCCGTAAGCAAAGTATTTAAACACATGCTCAATACGTTACATCCCTGTAATCGACTACCTTCGATTCGGTGATCTGGCATAGATAATCCGGATAGCGCAGAGAAATCTTTACTCGATTGCTTCTTCTCTTGCGTCGCTGTCACGACTACCTCATCAATCAAGATGGAAGTACGGAATTCCTTTTTACTGTTATCTAAATATGCAGACATATTCTGGTCGATGTTCTGGATACCTGCACTGAAGTATGGACTATTCTGATCAACTTCTGGATAGAATGTCTGATCCATATTAATAACAAGGTTACGGAAATTGTCGTTTCCTCTAGCGTTGATGGTTGCTTTCAACGAATCTTGGAATACAAGATTCTCAAACTTGAACACACCGTTCTTATCAGTGTAAGTGTCTTTCTTAACGGCCGCGCCTGGAATTGTCAACAATAAACCTCCATTCGGCTGCGGACGACCAGTGTTTAAGCGTAATATACCGCTCAAAGTAATACCCTGCTCAGGCATAAAACGTACCTGAGGAAGCTTTCCTTGCACCAATTCTTTATAATCAAAACGTCTGAAACCTTGTGTCATCATCAATGCATCCAAAGCTTCTAAACGATTGGTATTCTTCTCATTGAAATAGTAATTCGGTTTCTCCACATAGCCTTTTAGATCGGACGTAAGCAACATACTGCTAACGATCGTTCTATCATTGTCATCATTAAACGGCACCTTCGATTCATCGATTACAGAGACAGAATAGTTTCCGATTAAGCTATCAACTGGACTATTCACATTTAGCTTCATTTTCACTAAGTCTTTACGAGCGTAACTATCCTTATCGGTTTTTACTTGTATATCGATTAGTTTTTGCGGCTGTATAAATACAAGGCGTTCCGAAAGCGGCTCTCCATCTGGTGAAAGTAGGGTTATCTGGACAATCCCGTTCGGAAGTTCCTTGATAGGAATACGAATTGATACCGCCGCACTCTTCATCGAAGCTTGGGCAGCATATACTAAATGACCGTTCAGCTGCCCGAAAACATAGAATGGTTTGTTCTGAACGGCTTGGAAATGGCTATCATTCGTAACAATGCCTAGGTTGATAAACTCGCCTTCTTGTTTTGCAAATACGACGTTGACTTTATTATCTACAACGGCTGGTAAGTCGAATGTTTTTTGTTCTCCATTCTCAAAAGTTACCATAGCTTTGTAACTCTCTCCACTAACAGGTACAAGATTAAAAGATCCCATTCCTAGTCCAAGGTCCTCAAAACTTGCAACTTCTTGCTTTTTGCTATCGATAATCTTACCTTTTACTTTTAGACCGAGACCAGTCGAACTGACTGCTTTGAAAGCTACTTTCTTTGAGATACCCGATATTAAATCACCTCCTTCCGGAAAGAATTGCACATCGGCCTCCCATATGGCGTTACGTAATGGATATTGTCCGACTAAGGTCTCCCCATCTTCAAGTTTGACAACTAAGCGTCCGTTCTTAAATTTCTCTTTCTCTTTGTTAGATAAACTGACAACGACACGACCTAGAGCATCAGTTTCGCCTTTGCCTTTATCAAAAGGATCCCAACCATCGTTGGCTTCCCAACTTAGCTTTTTACGACTTAATAGCTGTCCTTGTCGATCACGGAATTGCAGAATCGCTTTGGTTTTATTGCCATCTGGTTCAAAGCTTACGTCTGATCCTAATTTCTTATTAATTGCATCTCCGATTGGAATTACCTTATTATAAAAGTATCCCATATCAAAGTTCATCATCCATTTGGTGTAAGCGCGGACCCTATAGTTGTCCTGCGACCAGAACTGCGGGTCTAATACTAATTGACCTTTTCCAGCACCATCCTTCAGTGGCACACGAAGAGTTTGCATTAAGGAATCACGACTATTAAGAATCTCTATATAAGCGACCTTACTCGGGTCGTAATTAAATAGGTTAGTATTCAAATAGGTTTTGAACCATAGCGTATCCCCTACTGCGTAATAAGGTTTGTCGAAATGTAAGTGAATTTTTTCTACTGGATAGACTGTAAAGAACTTTTGCACATTCTCCACCGCAGTATTTATCGGGATGGCGGGTTTTTCTTGGGCTTTCGAGAAATTGGAGACAGCTAAAAGTATTAGAATTGTGAAAAGTATGCGATTTATTTTGCTCATCGATTCTTCAGTTTTTCAAAAAGCTAAATATATCTAATTTTTGGAGAAGAACGCCATGAATCACGAAATTTAACAATGCTTAAGCTATAATAAAGGGGCAAGCAAGCGGCATAGTGAGTCTATTCCACGTTTCCAAGCCTTTCTTCTTTTCCAATCTTTTAGGGTCACAACGGAACATTCTTTCTTATCTATTTCAAACTGTTCGTCCATTTGGGCGCAGAAGGCCTTATTAGAAATTACGGTCGCTACCTCATAATTGATGTAGAAACTACGGAAATCTAAGTTCACAGTCCCCACATAAGCTATCTTGCCGTCGATTACTGCTGTCTTAGCATGTAAGAATCCCTTCTCATAAAGATATACCTTGACTCCACGTTCAAGTAAAGGTTTCAAGAATGAAAAAGATGCATGTTGCACAATCCAAGAGTCGCCGGTTGATGGGATCATCAATTCCACATCAACACCCGCTCCAGCGGCAGTCTTCAACGCGGTAGCTAACTCCTCTGAAGGAATAAAATAGGGAGTACATAACTTGATGCTTTCATTGGCTTCGCCGATACTTAACAACAGCGCCTCCATATTAAAAGGCCCTAACGATCCGGGGTCGCTTGATACCAATGCAACAGCACTCAGTTGCTCGGCAACTACAGGCATATCCCGCAGGTAGCCATCTTGTAAATCGAAAGGATCTCCGTCGGTTTGATTCCACGAATTCCAAAAACTGATTTGGAACATTGTTCCGGCATTCCCCACTACTTTAACGGAAGTATCTCGCCAGTAAAGTCCAAACCCATTTGGATTAATATAGCGGTCCGAAATGTTGATTCCACCGATATATGCAATGTAACCATCAATCACAGCAATCTTACGGTGATTACGGTAATTACTATTGGCTAAGGAAGTAAATGTCACAGGTAGAAATGCTTGGAATTCAATATTCGTTTTACCTCGCATCTTACGCATGTGACGTACTAATTGCGGCGACCCGAAACTATCGACAATCAAACGCACCTTCAATCCGGCTGTAGCCTTTTGTTCGAGGATATTCAGCACTTTTGTTCCTATATCATCGAGGTCGAAGATGTAATATTCCATATGGATGGAATGTGTTGCACTTTCTAATGATTCTAAGAAATATTTAAATTTCTCTTCCCCATTGACCAACAGCGTCACCTCATTATTCAGCGTAGGTGATGAAAGGCGTTCATTTTTTAAATAAGAATAAACACGAGCAAAATCCCCAATCTTATTATGGATATTCTGTATAGACCAAGCCATCAATGGCTCTAATCGCTTAAACTCTTTCTTCAGCCGGAGCGACTGCTCCTGATTGATACGCTTAAGTTTCTTGACTTTAGAAAACTTTTGTCCGAATAAATAATAAAGAATAACCCCGACAAGAGGAAGGAAGACAATTACCATGACCCAAGAGATAGTCTTGGTTGGGTTTCTATTCTCGATAAGAATCGTGATGATAACGCCTAGGTAAATAATCGAAGAGGGAATCCATCCCCATTGTTCAAAAAACTGTATTATAGGCTGTAAATATTCAGTCATATCGATAGAAAAAGTACTGTAAAAGATGTCCTCTCTATACAACCATACTTCTAACCAAAAGTTTGAGGAACAAGAGCAAGATAGAAAAGAAATAGCAATAGCGGAAATATACGCTAGGTATATACTCTTTTAAACAGTAAAGAAGTAGGAAAGCAGTATAGATTATGCGCAATTCATTGCGCCGTCGACATGCAATAATGGCGATAAATAGGGAATATCTAGATTTGCACCACGTAGGATAAACCAGACCCCCATCAGGATAAAGAGTATGGGTAACACAGTAGTGAATCCCTTTTTGAAGATCTTTCTTGTAAAATTGCCAACGAAAGAGAATAGTAATAATAAAGGTAATGTCCCTAATCCGAACAGCACCATAAACATAAAGCTGTTTTCAAGAGAACTCGCATTCACGGCAGATGCCAAAGCCATATACACCATCCCGCAGGGCAAGACTCCATTGAGAACGCCTGCAACAAAACTGCCGCCAGGACGGTAGAGCCATTTCCCCATAAACTTAGCAAAAGGCTGAATTGCTTTGGTTTGAAAGCTTGCCAATTGCTTGGAACTTTTTCCAAAAATGTAGAACAAGCCCAATGCAGTTAATATAATACCAGTAACCAGACTAAATATCTGCTGCCAACCCTGTATCGCTGCAGCATTCCCCAATAAACCTAAAATTAAGCCCAACATTCCATAAGTCAGAATGCGGCCAAGCTGGTAAATCAGCTTATTGAAGGTTGTTTTCCAGGAAATTTGATGCCCACCTTGAATTGCAATCAGTAGAGGACCGCACATAACTGCGCAGTGAATACTGCCCAAAAGGCCCATAAAGAATGCAAGATAATGGTAAGTCATTTGTTAATAGTAAACGTGTTGATCGACTAAATAGCTATCAGCACCACTTTTCCAATCGATTTCCAAATTCCAGTTACCTTTCTTAAAGGTACTCAATGGTAATTTGAATAGGTCGGTCGTTGTCGCGAAGGGGAGCGAAACATCCAGCTTATTATCATCAGGACGCTTAAAATGAAGCTGCCCCTTATTATCCGCCGATATGAATTTGATCAGCAATGTATCCTGACTAATCCGTATCGTCGGTTTTGCGTGATTATTATTCAAGTTCTCTTTCTTACGATATGTTTCATCGTAATTCAGACTGCGTTCGTAATAATCATCATCTTCCAGCGTATCTGTATCGTTTGAAACCATATAGATGGCTAAGCCCACGATGAAGAGCACAAATGCCCCTAATCCAAATACAATTTTATATCCCCAGTTCATTCCTTTGTTTGTAAGTGTGTGTTTTCAACAGCCTCCAAGTATTCTCATTCTTGCGGATGCTACTGGAAACATGAAAGTTTTATTTCGCTGGCGGAGCAATAAAGGTTGTCTTCATTGTTTCAATCACTTCACCGTCTGCCACAACATTCAATTTAATATTTGTTTTGTATTCCTTGATATTCGATTTCTTCGCAATCAAGAACAAGCTTAACTTAGCATTGCCTTCGCGCGGTAGATGCGAAATCGGGTTTACGATTTGAATCTCTACGTCCTTATCTTCGCTTACCAGCTCGTAATCAATATCCCTCGTGGTTTTATTGATTAACTCTAAAGAATATAGATTCGTTACTGTTCCATCATCACGGAACTGATAGGTACTTCCTTTTGCTCTCAATAATCGACCGTCGACATCGGTACGGCTAAAGATCATCGCAGTAAAGATACCCATTAATACGAGCAAAATACATGAATATACAATTGCTCTGGTATTTCTCTTTTTACCATCTTGCACCGTTGCTTTACCATCCGCTTCTGCCTGCGTATAGAAACCAATCAGACGTTTAGGCTTATGGATCTTATCCATAACAGCATCACAAGCGTCGATACAAGCAGTACAAGAAACACATTCCAACTGCGTTCCCTTGCGGATATCAATACCGGTAGGACAAACATGTACACATAGGTTACAGTCAATACAATCTCCAGTAACCACATCGCTGTTCTTGCGAATCTTACCTCTAGGCTCCCCTCTTGCTACATTATAAGCTACAGTAACTGAGTTTTCGTCTAATAGCACACCTTGCAAACGTCCGTAAGGACAAATACGTGTACAAACGATCTCGCGAACATAAGCGAATACAAAGTAAAAGACAAAGGTAAAGGCCCAAATGGATATAAAACCAGCGATATGTTGATCAACAGGATCTGTAATAATCTTGAACAACGCGTCCACACCTATTATATATGCCAAGAATAAGTTGGCGATAATGAAGGAGACCGTTATAAAGACGGCATGCTTCAATATCTTCCGCCATGCTTTTGCATCCGTATCTGGCCCTTCGTTTCTTTTCTTCTGCTGATTCCAATCGCCTTCGATAAAGTATTCGATCCTACGGAATATGAGTTCCATAAAGATCGTTTGAGGACAGGTCCAGCCACACCAAACGCGACCATATACTGCAGTAAACAACACAATACAGACCATAATGATCAACATCCCGAAAAGGAAGATGTGCATATCCTGCGGCAAGAAAATATTCCCAAAGATGGAGAATTTACGTTCTACGATGTTAAACATCAAGAACGGATTTCCATTTATCTTGATAAATGGAGCTGCAAAAAGAAACAGCAGCAAAGAGTAACCAACAACCTGTCGATAATTATAAAGCTTCCCGGCAGGCTTCTTAGCATAAACCCACTTTCTTTTAGATTTTTCTGGTTGGTTAGTATTCTCATTCCCCTTTGCTGCTATTTCCATGGTATTGTATTATTTAATTTAATTAGTTGCTGTTGCAGTGCTGTCTGTTGCTGCTGCAGGTTCAGCTGCTCCGCCTTCTGCTTGGTAGCTTGCTACTTCAACACCCTCGGCTGCTTTTGGATTCGCAGGTTTGGTATCACGCAATGTGACGATGTAGTTACTTACCTCAGCAATCTGTGCTGGAGTTAATGTTTGTTCCCAAGGAACCATCCCTTTATCTGGCACACCGTATTTTACAGTTTTGAAGATGTCTTTAATCTCTCCACCGTGTATCCAGAATCTATCGGTTAGGTTTGGACCGATTGTTCCTTCACCCGCTTGTCCGTGACATGCTTGACAATTTGCTACAAATATCGCCTTACCGTTCGCTGCTAACGTACCGGTAGCATCAATCTCTACGGTGTTCTCATCAAATGCATTTGCTGATTTGGATAAAAATTCGGCCTTCTCAATCTCTGCCTGTGCCATCTCACGTTCGTATTCCTGATCTTGGTTCAGTCCACCAAATACGTGGTAGATCAAAATATAAACTACCGCGAATACAACTGTAGAGTAAAATAACGCGTTGAACCATAATGGAATAGGATTATTCAACTCAGCAATACCATCGTACTCGTGATCTTCGATCTTCAAAGACTCTTCTTGTTCGATAGGTTTTAAACCGATGAAGTGATTCCATCTTCTAGCCCAAGCTGATTGGCTTGAAGCTTTTCGCTCTGCTTTTAGGCGAGCTTCTTCTTGTACAACATCTGGCATCGTCACTTTCAACATCGTGCGCAGGGCCTTGTTGATCGTAATGGCTGCAAATAAAACCGCGATCAATACGATGAATACGACGATATAGAAAATATCATTATATAAATTTCCCGTTCCAAACGTCTGTGGTGCTGCTGCTGCAACTTCTGTAGCAACAGTGTCTTGTAATATCATAGAAATCATAGGTCTTGTCTATTCGGGTAATTTGTCTAATTCGCGCTCAGTATCCTCCAATGGCAATTCCTTCATATAGTCCACAAAGTTTTTCTTCATGGTGAATAACATGACACTCACTAGGATAAAAAAGCTAAGGAAGATACATAAGGAGACGATCAAGTAAATCTCGTCCCCGTGTAAATTTGTTATCTGCTTAAACATAATCTTTCTTTTTCTATGTTAGCTATTAGTTATTGTTATCTATCGTTGCAGCTTCGTTATCAGCTTTTGGTGCAGATTTAATATCGGTACCTAAGCGCTGTAAGTAAGCAATCATCGCAACGATCTCTTTGTTCGGTTCTACTTCCACTTGGTTGGCAGCTAGATCTTTCACAATTTCTAGTGCTTGTTTTTCCGAATCTTCAACCGCGTTATTAATCTCTGCATCCGTGTATGGAACGCCTAGATTACGCATCACTTTCATCTTACCAGTTAAGTATTTAGTTTCGATATCTTGGCTAATTAACCATGGATACTGAGGCATGATACTACCTGGTGAAGTGATTGTTGGATCTAACATGTGGTCATAGTGCCATTTGTGAGGATATTTACCACCGATACGGTGCAAATCTGGTCCTGTACGTTTTGATCCCCATAAGAATGGACGGTCATAAACGAACTCACCGGCTTTACTATATTCACCGTAACGTGCTGTTTCCGAACGGAATGGACGAATAGTTTGCGAGTGACAGTTCACACAACCCTCGCGGATATATAAGTCGCGACCTTGTAATTCTAATGCTGTATATGGTTTTACAGAACTGATTTTTGGAACGTTGCTACTTACTGTAAACGTTGGAATCATTTCCACGATACCACCAATCAAGATTGCGATCAAAGCCATCACTAAGAATAATAGTGGCTTGCGCTCTAAACGACGGTGTTGTGAACGTTCTGTTGTATGTACTGGCTCTAAAGCTGGTGCTTCAGCAGCTTCGTTTGCTACTAGTTTACCTTGTTTTACAGTTTTGATTAAGTTGTAGGTCATTAATATAACCCCTACTAAATACATCGCTCCACCTGCTGCACGCATCATGTGCATTGGTAAAATCTCTAAAGTAGTCGCTAAGAAGTTAGGGTATTTCAATACACCCTCTGGAGTAAAGTCTTTCCACATTAAACCTTGAACTACAGCCGCCCAGTACATCGGGATTGCGTAGAATAAGATACCTAATGTACCGATCCAGAAGTGCGTATTCGCCAATTTCTTAGAGTAAAGGTTTGTTCTATAAATTCTTGGGAACAACCAGTAAAGGATTGCGAAAGTCATGAAACCGTTCCATCCTAATGCACCAATATGTACGTGTGCTGGAATCCAGTCAGTAAAGTGCGCAATAGCATTTACTTGTTTTAATGATAATAATGGTCCTTCTAATGTCGCCATACCGTAACATGTCAATGCTACGACCATGAATTTCAACATTGGCTCAGTACGTACCTTATCCCAAGCACCACGCAAGGTCAATAGACCGTTGATCATACCTCCCCAACTTGGTGCGATCAACATGATGGAGAACACAACTCCTAATGACTGAACCCAGCTTGGTAATGATGTATATAATAAGTGGTGTGGTCCGGCCCAAATGTAGATGAAAATTAAGGACCAGAAGTGTAGAATACTTAATTTATAGGAATAAACAGGACGATTAGCCATCTTAGGTAAGAAGTAATACATCATTCCTAAGAAAGGAGTAGTTAGGAAGAACGCAACAGCGTTGTGTCCGTACCACCATTGTACTAAAGCATCTTGAACTCCTGAATACACATAGTAACTTTTCCAGAAACTCACCGGAATCTGAATAGCATTAACAATGTGCAATACAGCAACAGTTACGAAAGTTGCGATATAAAACCAAATAGCCACATACATGTGACGCTCTCTACGTTTGATAATGGTACCAAACATATTGATTCCGAAAACGACCCAAATTACAGCGATAGCGATATCGATTGGTAATTCCAATTCCGCATACTCGTGCGAAGAAGTGATACCTAATGGAAGTGTAATCGCTGCGGCTACAATGATTAATTGCCAACCCCAGAAATGGATCTTACTGAGTAAATCGCTAAACATCCTTGCTTTCAACACGCGTTGCATTGAGTAGTAAGCCCCCATAAAGATGGCATTACCAACAAAGGCAAAAATTACGGCATTGGTGTGCAAAGGTCGGATACGACCGAAAGTAGTAAATTGGGTGCCGAAATTCAGTTCGGGCCATACTAGCTGCAAGGCTATTAATAGACCCACCGTCATTCCGATGATACCCCATGTTACAGTTGCGATTCCAAAATCTCTGACAATCTTGTTGTCATAATTAAATTGCTCTACCTGCATTATTCTATTAAATTAAGTTAACCTGATTCAAAGGTACCGGTAACCACATGACATTCTAATGATAAACCGAAGCACTAAAATGTGATATACATCACATTTTGTCCTTTAACCATAAAATGATGGTAGAAATGGAACATTAGTTAGCCGCTTTAGTCGTTACTCTATATTTTTCAATTGGATAGCTAATGAGACAAGAGTCTCATTTTTATAAAAGGTAACAATAATATTTATCATATGTTTTAGGAAAGGGCATAAAAATCAGGTTGGTATACCCAAAGAATCAAACACCTTATCAGTTAGTAATCAAAGCATAAGAGGCTAAGCAGCGTTCAGTAATATTAAGGCAATACAACAATAGTACCTGATAGGAGACAAAAACCTAATACCGCCTATCTGAAATTTAATCAAACCCCAATCATAACCCTTTCGAAAGGGTTATGATTGGGGTTTGTATTGGGTTTGAAAGGGCTTTGAAAGGGAAGAATGTCGAAGCAGTCACATCACTCGGTTGGTGTAACTCTTAAAGACAGATCCTATAAAATAAAAGAAGCTGCCCTTTTGAGGCAGCTTCTACTAAAATAATATCTGGTATTATATTTTTCCCGACTAACTATTTTCTAAGATAGTTTTCATAGAAATGATTTTATAAACATACGCCGCTGTTTCAGCATTAAGCTTTAGCTCGTAGTAATTATCTTTCTTCTGTCTTCTTAATGAAGCGCGAAGACTACCTCCTCCTACGTTATAGGCAGCAGCAGCTAAAGTCCAATCACCGAATTCTGCATGTAGCGATTTCAGATATTTGGCAGCAGCATGTGTTGATTTAACGAGATCAAGACGTTCATCAACAGTACCATCAACGCGCAATCCGTAAAGTCTTGCCGTTGCTGGCATAAACTGCCAATAACCGCCAGCACCTTTATGCGACGTTGTGGATGGACTTAAACTACTTTCAACAACTGCAATGTACTTGAAGTCTTCGGGTATCCCGTAACTTTTAAGAATCTTTGCGATGCGTGGTAGTAATTTGTCCGCCTTCTTGTGGATTTGATTTGAGGGCTTTTTAATATAGGCAAACTTGCTTAAGTACTTGTCTATTCTTTTTCTGAAAAAGCTCTCCTCGTGGGGGATAGTTTCGTTTGCAAAGGAGATTTGGCTATAAAAATCATCCTTAGAATTCTTTTTTGATAGTTCCTTAGCCGCAATGACTTGGGACATCATAGACTGATCTAGGGCCTTTCTAAAAGGATCAGTCATCGACTCTGGTTGGGGGTTTGAGTATAGTTTTGACAACAACATTACCGTCAAAAGCATACTACAACATAATACTCTTTTTTTTATCATTTATTCCCTTACTGCTACCCTATCCACGATATCAAATCGATCAAAAAATAGCTTGGTTAAAAAAACAGCCTCAAAGATAAGGCAAAACAGAGCTATGCGCCAAATAGTTACAATCGCATAGCACGTTAAGAAAAGTTAAAACCTTGTAAAATCATTGTTTAGACAACTTTAAACGGATTTGTTGAATATTAATAAATTGTAACATTTTTTGAAAAATTTGGATTATAAATTATTTTTATTAAAACTATTTCTGTATCTTATAAGATTTGCCAGCCAAGAATTGTCTTCTCAATCTAACATTAATGCAGCAATAAATATATTGCTTCGCCTGTATCAAAAAATTAACTATCTTTGTGGCTCAATTTTTTTAAAATTATGCCATTTAGCAGCAACAGGAACAGTCGAGAGGACAACTCCAAAAAACCAAGAAGCAACTCAGATAGCTTCCGCGGGGATAAAAGATCATCTTTTAACTCCTCAAGAGATTCTAAATCTGGTAGACCAGACCAGGACCGCAAATTCAACAAATTCGACAAATCAGGATCACGCGATAACAAATTCGAAAGAGGAAATCGCGATGACAAGTTCGATCGCTCGAATAGAGACAACAAATTCGAAAGACCTAACAGAGATAATAAATTCGACCGTCCGAGCAGAGATGGCAATTTCGACAGATCTTCTCGCGACAATAGATATGACCGCCCAAGCAGAGACGGTAATTTCGACAGACCTTCTCGCGACAACAAATTTGACCGCCCAAGTAGAGACGGAAAATTTGAAAGACCGAGCAGAGATAACAAGTTTGATAGACCGGCTAGAGATAATAAATTCGATAGACCTTCTAGAGACAATAAATTTGACAGACCATCTCGTGATGGCAAGTTTAGCAAGCCATCAGGCGACCGTAAATTCGGGAAACCTAGATTTGGCAACGACGATAAAGGCTATGGCGATAGACGCCCATCTAGAAGATTCGAAGATGGTGACCAAAATAGAGACTTCCGCGATCGTAGAGATGACCGCAGAGACGACCGTAACGATGGAAGAGCAAGAAGATCTGCTTCTCCTGACAGAAAATTCCAAGCAGATGCTAACGACGACGGACTAATCCGTTTGAACCGTTACATTGCAAACTCAGGCATTTGTTCTCGTCGTAAAGCTGACGAGTTGATCGAAGCAGGGGTAATCAGCGTGAATGGTGAAGTAGTTACTGAATTGGGCTCAAAAGTTGACCCGGCAAAAGACGAAATCAGATATAACGATGAGCGTTTGAAGCGTGAGAAAATGGTTTATGTACTTTTAAATAAGCCAAAAGATTATATCACGACTACTGATGATCCGCAAGAACGTAAAACGGTAATGCACTTGGTTTCGAAAGCGACAAAAGAGCGTATTTACCCGGTTGGACGTTTAGATAGAAATACAACAGGCTTATTGTTGTTAACTAACGATGGTAATTTGGCTGAGAAACTTTCTCACCCAAGAAACAACATCAGCAAGATCTATCAAGTTGAGTTAAGCAAGAACTTAACACAAGGTGATTTCAACAAAATTCAGTTCGGTATTGAGTTGGAGGATGGATTTATCAAACCAGACGATCTTAGCTTCGTTGTAGGAGCTTCGAAACGTGAGATCGGTATTCAGATCCACAGCGGTAAAAACAGAATCGTACGTCGTATCTTTGAATCATTAGGATACGAGGTCGTAAAGCTTGACCGTGTAGTTTATGCAAACCTAACGAAAAAGGATCTTCCGCGTGGTCGTTGGAGATATCTAGAAGAAAAAGAAGTTGTTCAATTGAAACATTTGATGAAATAAGAAGAAGACGCCAAATGGCGTCTTTTTTATTCCCCACTTTTCGTATTTTTAAAAAAACAAAAAACATTATGACAGATCCAAAGTGTTTAACATCGGTTGCAGAATTTCATAAAACATTTCAACATCCGATTTTAGATTCGCCAACAATCCCTTCAGAAACAAGATGTAAACTACGGGTATCCTTGATAGCAGAGGAATTGAAAGAACTTCAAGAGGCTATTGATGATAAAGATATCGTAGAAATTGCAGATGCTCTAGCTGATATTCAATACGTATTATCGGGCGCAATTTTAGAATTTGGACTTGCTGAAAAGTTTAACGATCTGTTTAATGAAGTGCAGCGCTCGAATATGAGCAAAGCTTGTAAGACGGTAGAGGAAGCTGTAGCAACCCAAGAACACTACCGCGCAAAAGGCGTGGAATCCTATTACAAAGAAATTGACGGCAAGTTCTTAGTATTCCGCGAAGGCGATGACAAGACTTTGAAATCAATTGCATATTCGCCTGCTGATCTAAAGTCTATTATTGAAAGATAAGTAAAATATAGGGTATGATATCGTAATCTTTCGAATGAGTATTACGGATAGAATCATTTATCGACAGCGTGTCGACCTGCATATCATAAAAAAAGAAGAGGA
>NZ_DKLH01000071.1:0-1483 GCF_002455685.1 Sphingobacterium sp. UBA6645 | reverse complement strand
TCCTCTTCTTTTTTTATGATAATGAGTAAGCTGAACCTTGCTTCACTCCTCTTTCTTCTAAACCTTTATCAATTTTCGTCTGAATACCGGATTTGGGGAATCCCCAATTGGGTGCAATTAACAGTTCTTTGTCTGCAATCCCGAAAATACGTTGAATGATGATATCCGGACGCAGAAGCGGAATAAACTTGCTCAGGAACTCTGTATACTCCTCGATGCTAAATAAGTGGAATGGCTCTCGCTTATATTTAACGCCCATGATGGAGCCCTCAACAATATGTAAGTGATGTAATTTAACAAACTTAATCTTCGGATGTTTATTGATTTCTTCCGCGTATTTAAGCATCATCTCTTCCGTCTCCCAAGGGAATCCAAAGATCGTATGCACACATAGCTCTAAAGATGTATTCTCTAGCATCTTCATAGTAGACAAGAATTCATCGTGAGAACATCCGCGATTAATGCGCTCAAGTGTATCGTTATAGATAGACTCCATGCCCATCTCTAAGTCAACATCATAGCGATCGGTATAACTCTCCAACAAAGCTATCTTTTCGAAATCAAGACAATCAGGACGAGTACCAACGGAAAGCCCCAGTGTATGTTCCGGGCAGATGCTTAAAGCCTCGTCATACATCATCTTCAATAAATGCGTAGGTGCGTATGTGTTAGTGTTTGGCTGAAAGTAAATAATGAACTTCTCTGCCCCATAACTATTTCGAGCGCGTTCAATCCCGTTCTCCACTTGCTCTCTGATAGATGGAATCTTGCGGGCTGTATCTGGTGTAAAGGAGTCTACATTGCAGTATGTACATCCGCCATATCCCTTCGAACCATCCCGATTAGGACAAGTAAAATTACCATCCACAATAACCTTGAACACTCGCTGCCCATTATACTTCTCCTTCAAATAAGCACCATAGTGATTATAAGGTTTAACTCCATTATCTAGTTGCGTCGCCATAAGGGTACAAAGGTATGAATTAGATTTTAGACTTTAGATATAAGATATTTGTCTATCTATAGATATTAGACGTTAGATATAAGACATTAGAGCGTAGCTTCTCTGGATATCTCTAATAGACATTAGATATTAGAGATAAGATTTTAGACATGCTTTCTGAACCTTTGGTTTAGAAAGGGAATTTTGTTTTGAATACCAGGAAAGGAAGGATGCAAGGATGAATAGGATCATGTTGAAAGAAAAAAAGGAGTCGTTTCTGAACCAGGAAAGGAAGGATTAAAAGATTAGCATGATCCTGCCAATCCTTTAATCCTTCCTTTCCTGGTTCAAGACAAACATCAAAAGATCAAAATATCATCTTTCCTTAATAATCCCTTGCTGATTCAAGACAAACATCAAAAGATCAGCTTTCCTTACCATTCCTTCCTTTTCAAGCAAAAACAACCCACAAAAAAAAGGCGCATATCCGCGCCCTACTCTAATATCTCATGTCTAACATCTAAAATCTAGACCAACAAA
>NZ_DKLH01000042.1:0-92102 GCF_002455685.1 Sphingobacterium sp. UBA6645 | reverse complement strand
CCTTTTTAGACAGCCTCTTTTCTTTTATAGGGTATCTTTTTATTGTTTTCCTAATAATGTTTGCCTCCAAAGGCCGTCAAGAACGTTAATTCCTAATGTTGTCTAGGGAAACATGAAAGTTTGTTTTAGGCAGATGGCTTTATGACTGTTCGTCGTTTTTATTTTCTCTGAAATAGCAAGCACGACAGCGTGGCTCGTAGCTTTCTTTTTCTCCTAGAAGGACGCGTGATTCGTTTTCAGCAAATCGATAAGAATAGGTCGCAGGCGATCCACATTGTACACATACGGCGTGTACTTTACTTACGTGCTCAGCCATGGCCATAAGGTTGGGGATGGGACCAAAAGGTCGTCCCTTAAAGTCCATGTCTAATCCAGCAACAATAACTCTGATACCACGATTGGCTAGGGTATTGCATACCTCCGGCAGTTCGTCGTCAAAGAACTGGGCCTCATCAATTCCCACGACTTTGGTATCCGAGCTTAACAATAAGATAGCGGATGAATGAGAAACCGGTGTCGAAGGGATTGCATTGCTATCATGCGATACTACTTCCTTATCTCCGTAGCGGACATCGATTTCCGGTTTGAAAATCTCTACCGGCAATTTAGCGAACTTTGCTCTTTTCAGCCTCCGGATCAATTCCTCCGTTTTCCCGGAAAACATAGAACCACAGATTACCTCTATGCTACCAACGCGTTCCTGTCTTTCATGGAAATTATGTTCTGAAAACAACATCATTTTTGAATGGATTTAATACTAAAAAGGCTTTTAAATAGTTTATAGTTGTAGACAAATTCTTAAGCCCCAATGGATGCGAATATCGAAATTTAATCTTATTTTTGGTTTAAGGATTATCAATTAATCGCTGAAACCTGTATGAATCAGTGGTTTTAATTTTAATACACTTACTTAGGAAAGACTTCCATTTTATAGAACAAAGATATAGAACAATATGGCCTATTCACAACAAGATATTTACAACAAAATTGGTGATCTACTCGTAGAAATTAACGAACAGTATGCAAGCTTGGACAAAGCAAAACTAACACAAGACTCGGTACAAGTACAGCTAATGGCGGCTCAAGCGAAGTTTTTGGCTGCTAATTTGGATGCACTTAATCAACTATCTGCTCCAGCGATTGTTGCAGCAGTACCTGAATTGCCGGGGACAGAGAATACTGTTGCAGAAGAGGAAAATACATTCACACCTGCGCCGACTTTTGACGAGCATGAGGCGGACAGTCAGCTGGTGATTGAAGAAATCCAAGAGGTAAAATCCGAAGATGTCATTGAGGAAACAGAAGTTGTTGCAGAAGCTCCCGAAGAAGTAGAAGAGGAGGAACAATCCCCAGAACAGAAAACTGAAGGTATTAAGTTTGAAGGTTTCGGCCATATCGATGATAGTGTGACAGATAATGAAACGGATCAAGAGGAAGCTGCGGTTGTTGAGAATATTGAAGACACTGTGGAGGAAGAAGAGCAAGAGGAGGAGGTAAAAGCTGTGGAAGAACGACCAGAAGAACCTGCCGCACCTGCCTATACACATACTGCCTCTTCAAACTATACTTCGGTAGAGCGCCCTACGAATAGCTTTAAAACACAAGCGCCAGTTGAAGAAAAGAAGGAAGAGGTTAGCAATGAGCCTGTAGTCAATGAAGTGGTGATCGAAGAGAAGCATGTTGAAATTAAGGAAGAGCCGAAAGAAGCGAGTCTGAACGATTTAGCGAAGCAAGCCGAACAAACTCCTAGTCGTCGCATGACGTTGAATGAGTTGATTCAGCAACAGAAGCAAGCTGGCCTAACGAATGTTAATCAGTTTCAAACATCAACAAGCAAGTCGTCCGATACCATTGTTGATCTAAAAACAGGTGTGAGCCTAAATGATAAGCTGTTGTTTATTAAAGATTTATTTAATGGCTATAGCCTAGCATATAGCGAAGCAATTGAGCTGTTAAACCGCTTTGATAATTTCGCTGAAGCCGACGCATTCCTGCAATCGAACTATGCGCTGAAGAATAATTGGGCTTCAAAACCACAGACGGTGGATAAGCTTTATGTAGTGTTGAGGAAGAAATATGTTAGTTAGATTTTAGACATTAGACATTAGAAATATAGGGCGCCTACTCGGCGCCTTTTTTGTTGTTTTGAACCAAGAAAGGAAGGGTGCAAGGATTGACAGGATGCTTTTTTCTGAACTAGGAAAGGAAGGATGTAAGGATTGACAGGATGCTTTTTTCTGAACCAGGAAAGGAAGGATGCGAGGATTGACAGGATCCTGCATATCTTTTTATCCTTCCTTTCCTGGTTCAAAACAAACAATAAAAAAGGCGCCGAGTAGGCGCCCTCTATTTCTAATGTCTAAAATCTAACATCTAATATCTAATATCAAATTTGATCCATTCTTCGCCTTCATGGCCAAACACAAAGTATTTCGATTGTACGATTTCTGCTAATACTTCGATATCCTGGATATAGGCAGCTTTATCTTTTGCGAATGCTGATTTTTGGATGATGTAGATTTGATTGTTTTTTACGGCTTTGCTTTCCGCGTATAATGTTTGAAGTTCCACGGGGAGCGTGCTGAGGTAATTGTTTGTTTCGTCGATAAAGATTAGGATTTCTACATCTTCTAATGGAACTGCGGATGCTATTGGCTGTGCTCCAGCAACCTTTAACAGCTCTTGCAGATAATCTTGCTGTATTGATTCATCATTGCTTATTACTTGAACGATCGGTCGACTTTCCAGAGGGATGAACTTTAGTTTATGGATGATGATATGTATTTCTTCGTCCAGTTCTTCGTATGCTGTAGGATTGTTTTTTTGTAAATCTTCCGAAATCTCGGTATAGTATGTTAATTCGTTCATCGGTACGCTATGTTAATTCACAAAGGTACTTAAGCTAAGGAAAAGAACCTAATTGCTGACGGAGAATTGGCTAATATTTTGTATTATTGGGCTTATAAACAATATTTAAGGAGATGTTCGATAAATTATTTCAAGCACAACAGAAGGCACAGGAGATTAAAGATAGATTGGATCATGTATCGGTATCCGGAGAAGCGGAGGGCGGTAAGATTCGAGTGATAGCATCGGCTAATAAGGAAATTAAGGAGATCAATATCGATCCTGAGTTCCTGAAAGACGCTGACAAGGAAGAGCTGGAGGAGCTGTTAATTGTTGCTCTAAATAAGGCTATAACGCAAGCAGAGAGTATCAGTCAGGCAGAGATGGCGGCTGCATCTCAAGATATGCTGAGCGGCTTAGGCGGATTAGGAAACCTATTTGGAAATAAATAAAAGAGAGATGATGAAACTTACCTATTACGGACAATCCTGCGTTGAATTTGATTTCAACGGCACTAAGGTCTTAGTAAATCCTTTTATTACTTATAACCCCTTGGCTTCGTCCATCAATGTTGCCGATATCAGGGCGGATTATATTTTCCTATCGCATGGTCATCAAGATCATGTTGCTGATATGGCGACCATACAAAAGCAAAGCGATGCGACCGTATGTGCTATCGTAGAAACGGCGGCTTGGGTGAGAAAACAGGGCGTAGCGGATGATAAAGTAATCGAGTATAATATTGGTGGTACACTGAAACTGCCTTTCGGAAAGGTGAAGATGGTATATGCTGTACATACGAACAGCACGCCAGATGGAGAATATGGTGGCTTTCCGGTTGGATATGTGTTTTTCGTTGATGGGAAGACTATTTATTTTGCCGGAGATACGGCATTAACAATGGAGATGAAGCTGTTAGAGCGTTTTAATATTGACTTAGCGCTGTTACCAATCGGTGGTCATTATACCATGGATGCGGAGGATGCGGTAATTGCTGCGGATTTTATAAAATGTAAGCATATTGTTGGTATTCATTACGATTCTTTTCCTCCGATTACAATCGATAAAGAAGCCACAAAATCGATATTTGATGCGGCCGGTTTAGAACTTCGATTACCGAAAATAGGAGAAACTATAACATTCTAAAATGATTTTATAAGTTAGTAGTTTCGTCAAATTATAAAAGAGAGGGTCTGTATCAAAATACAGACCCTCTCTTTTATCTTCAAAATACCTAGACGCCATAGGTCTAAATACTAAATACTCACTACTAAATACTAACCACTAGTTTGCAGTAGTCTTCGATCTATTGATATGGAATTGAACTAAATCATCAATAGGTGAACGAAGGATTTTACCTACTTGCATACCATATTGGTTCGCTTTTTCTTCCAATACATTTCTGAAGTTGTATCCCACAGAACCGATACAGTTGAACGTGTAAGATTGGTAATCCGGGTACTTGCTTACTAGGTTGTTAAAGAATGCTTCGAATGCATCGTCAACAATCTTGCGTGTATATTGGATATTTACGTTATTGTCGTAAACAAATTTACTGAAACTTGCGCAGAAACGGTTTGCTAACGGTTTTGTGTAAACATTATCCATGATTTCATCCGGCGTAAGTTTGTATGTTTCGTAGAAAACATCAGCTACATCTTTAGGCATTAATCCGCGGATGAAGTCTGTTAATAGTTTTTTACCGATATAGCTACCACTACCTTCATCACCTAAGATATAAGCAGCAGAATCAATGTTATGAGTGATATTTTTTCCGTCATAGATACATGTATTTGTACCTGTTCCGAGGATGGCTGCGAATCCTGCTTCGTTACCTAATAACGCGCGAGCAGCAGCTAATAAGTCATGACCAACTTCGACTTTTGCATTTGGGAACACCGCTTGGATAGCTTCCTCTACAATCTTCGCTTTCTCTTCGTTGTGAACCCCTGCGCCGTAATAATTTACCTCAGCGATTTTCTCAAAAGGAATATCATGAGGTAATCCTTTCTTAAGGGATGCAACAATGTAATCACTATCTACAAAGTATGGGTTATAACCTTCGGTGTTGAAATAGATTTTTTTATTTGAATCATCTAACAAACACCAGTTTGTCTTTGTAGATCCTCCATCTGCAATTATGATCATTATTTTTTAATTTAATTTAAAGTAACTTGTTTGTTTGTTTTACAATGGTATTTTGACTGCTTAAAATCCGAAATTAATGGATTTATCACTAAAAATAAGAATTTTTATTTGATATAATCAAGCAATTCCCCGTAAACGAAACTCAGTTTTGAAGAAAAAACCTCACAATATTTTGATTGTGAGGTTTTTATGCTTTGTAATAAATTTAAAATACTTAGTGTATTTTATACAATTAGTTGCTCTTAGTGTGCGCCTTCAGACTCCACATCGTCGATATTGATTCCTTGTTTTGTCAAGAATCCTCTCACTAAAAAGGCAAATAAAATAATGTATATAAATCCGATAACCGGTACAATATATGAGTTGTGAATACCGATGATATCGGAAAGCTTTCCTTGGATAGGAGGGATAATACCACCACCTAAAATCATCATTACTAAGAAGGCAGATCCCTGCTCGGTGTATTTTCCTAATCCGACAATCGATAAACTGAAAATAGATCCCCACATGATGGAACAAGCTAAGCCTCCTGCTAAGAATGAGTAGATTGCTACAGTTCCTGAAGTCATTAAGCCGACGATCATAGCAACTAGACCGAACGTGCCAAAGATTACTAGGGTGCGTACGGGTTTATCTTTAGAAATAAAGAAGGCAATGATTTGAACCGCTACACAGATGATGTAGTAATATAAAACCGACATATCGAAGCCTGCAAGGGTATTTACGCCGATAATGATCGAAAATGCAATGATAGGGACAATAATGGTTAATAATTGTTTTTTGGAACTCGTAAAGTTAAATGCTGCAATTGCTCCAGCCCATCTACCGATCATCATACCTCCCCAGTACATGGATACATAAGGGGTGATTTGAGAGGACTGTAGATTGCCGAATTCTTCCAATGTCAATAATTCCCCAAGGTTACTCCCGATTGCCACCTCGATTCCTACATATACAAATAGGGCTAGCATACCTAATACCAACTGCGGATATTTCATTGCTCCCCAACCAATTGGGTTTTTCTGTGCTCTTGTATAAGCGAACAAAAGTCCTCCAACGACAACGACTAAAGCGCCTAATAACCAGAACATACGGCTGATTTCAAGGCCGTGCGTAAGCTCTTTTGCTTTCGCAATTAAGCCGGCATCATTGCTTGCTTTTATTTGTTCCTGCAAAGCAGCGACTTCCAAAGCAGCATCTGATTTATAACTTGTAAACACCGGAACAAAAGCACATAATAATAGTACAGTGATAATGATTAAAGTCGTACGCGCTTTATTCGCAGACTCCATCTGTTCAAGGTTATAACCGGCAGGCACCTTCTTCGAGAAGTTGAATAAAGCTGCCGCAAGGATGAATAAGAGTCCTACGCCTATATATAAGTAAACGACTTTGTTGAGCGGTAGGCTCGCAATCTCTGAGTCTGAAACCGTTTCGAATGTGCCAAACAGGGCGTATCCGATAATTAATGGGCCAATTGTAGTACCTAGAGAGTTTACCGCTCCACCAAGGTTTACACGCGAGGCTCCTGTTTTAGGATCGCCGAGGATAACAGCAAACGGGTTTGCGGCAGTTTGTTGCAAGGAGAACCCTAGTGCCACAATAAATAGTCCGATAAGCATTCCTACATATAGGTTAACCTCGACCGCCACAATCATCGATGCAGCACCTAAAGCGGAAAAAAGTAAGCCATAGACGATACTTTTCTTGTATCCCCATTTACCTACCAGGTCTTTCCCTGATAGTGTTCCGAAGATGAAGAGAAGAAGAGCGCCGATGTAATACGCGGAATAGAAAGCAAAGTCAATTAACTGGGATTGAAATTGGTCTAGGTGAAAGTAGTTTTTACAAAACGGGATAAATACGCTATTTCCAGCTGCGATAAATCCCCAAAAAAAGAATACCACAATGAGGGTATAGAGTGCGGGGTAGTTTGTTTTAGTTTCTGTGTTTGTTGGGTGATTGCTCATATAGTTTAGATCTATTTTGCCATAATAATCTTACAAATAAAGAACTTTTTTTGATTTATTTAAAGTTGATATGCTTCGCTAAAACAATTTATTAGGCATATTTGTTAATCCGTGAGGAATAAGTGAAAAAAAATTACTATTTTTCTTTTGAATTTACATTACTTCTTTTTTTCTTTGTGCAGTTCTTAAAATTATCTTTCAGAAGGATATCGAAAAATCTAGATGGATTTGCCTGAGCCTTGAGGACATCACACAGATGTGGAACTGAAAGAAAAATATCAAAAAGTAAAATCCTTAAATAAATCATAAAATAAATTAATGGATATTAATGAATTGAATACGAAGCTCGTGTCTGAATTACGCGAGATTGCTAAGGTTTTAGGTATTGTAGATGCTGAAAAACTAAGAAAGCAAGAGCTAATCGATCGTATTACTGTTATAGCCGATGAGGCTCAACAAGATAGTGCTGCTCCCGCAGCAGATTCTGATTCAGCAGACCATGCTTCAGGAGATCGTCCTCGCAAGCGCGTTCGTACAGTGAAATCGGCAGAGCCAATCGCTGTTACAAGAAAGCCATCTTCCACAGAAGAAGCACCAAGAGTAGAACAGGCAGTTGCTACGGAAGTAGAAGTTGCTGAAGCTCCAAAACCAGCTGCTCCAGCAGAGCCTGCACCAGCTAAATCTTCTTCGTCTGATTTCGATAATGTTATTGTCAATGAAGGCGTGTTAGAGATCATGGCTGATGGATATGGTTTCTTGAGATCATCAGATTACAACTATTTAACATCTCCAGATGATATTTACGTATCACAGTCGCAGATCAAATTATTTGGTTTAAAGACTGGTGATAATGTTCGCGGATGTATCCGCCCTCCGAAAGAAGGAGAGAAATACTTCCCATTGGTTCGCGTAGAAGCGATCAATGGTCAAGATCCTGCGGAAGTAAGAGACCGCGTTCCTTTCGATTATTTAACGCCATTGTTCCCGGATGAGAAATTGAACCTAGACTTAGGTCCCGGAAATTACTCAACGCGTATCATGGATTTATTTACGCCTATCGGTAAAGGTCAGCGTGGACTTATCGTAGCGCAGCCTAAAACAGGTAAAACAAACTTGTTGAAAGAGGTTGCAAATGCTATCGCGAAGAATCACCCTGAGGTTTATTTGATCATCTTATTGATTGATGAGCGTCCTGAAGAGGTTACAGATATGGCGAGATCGGTGCGTGCGGAAGTTGTATCATCGACTTTCGATGAGCCTGCAGATCGTCACGTTAAGATTGCTAACATCGTGTTAGAGAAGGCAAAACGTATGGTTGAATGTGGCCATGATGTTGTTATTCTATTAGATTCTATCACACGTCTTGCGCGTGCTTATAATACGGTTGCTCCTGCATCAGGTAAGATCCTTTCAGGTGGTGTGGATGCGAATGCGTTGCATAAACCTAAGCGTTTCTTTGGTGCTGCTCGTAATATCGAGAATGGTGGTTCATTAACTATTCTTGCAACAGCATTAACAGAGACTGGTTCTAAAATGGACGAGGTTATCTTTGAAGAATTTAAAGGTACAGGTAACATGGAATTGCAGTTGGATCGCAAGCTTTCAAACAAGCGTATCTTCCCGGCAATCGACCTTACGGCTTCAAGTACTCGTCGCGACGATCTATTAGTAGACCGCGAAGAGTTACAACGTCTATGGGTGTTAAGAAACCATTTAGCCGACATGAATTCTCAAGAAGCAATGGAATTCTTATTGACTCAAATGCGTGGAACGAAGTCTAATCAAGAATTTTTAATTAGCATGAATGGCTAAAAAGCCATTTTAAATTGATACTTTTAAGCCATCTTTTATTCAAAGATGGCTTTTTTTATTTATGAAGAAATATATTCCAAATAGTATTACCTCCCTTAATTTGTTCAGTGGTTGTATTGGCGTTGTGATGGCGCTGCAAGGCAATTACCTTTTTGCATTTTACTGTGTGTTAGCTTCCGGGATATTTGATTTCTTTGACGGGATGTCTGCACGAGCATTGCATGTAAAGTCGTTGATTGGAAAAGAGCTAGACTCTTTAGCTGATGTGATTAGCTTTGGATTTCTGCCAGGGACCATCATGTTTATGATGCTGAAAGAAAGTACAGACTCACAATATCTTCCTTATTTAGGATACGTTATGACGATTTTCTCCGCCTTGCGCTTAGCGAAATTCAATATTGACACAAGACAGACTACAGACTTTATTGGTGTGAATACGCCAATGAATACCTTTTTTATAATCTCCTTACCTTTTATTGCACAAGACTATCCGGTGTTACACAATGTTGTTCTGCTTCTAGGTATTGTAGCCGTGTGTAGTTTCTTACTGGTTTCGGAGATCAAGCTTTTCTCCATGAAGCTGAGTTCCTTAGCATGGAGCGCCAATAAGTTTAAATATCTTTTCTTGTTGCTTAGCCTTGTGCTAATTGTAATATTTAAATTCTTGGCACTCCCAATGGTATTGATCCTATATATACTATTCTCTTATTTACATTTCGCTTCCGAGCGGAATTATGCTTCAGCTAAAGAGGTAGAATAAGTTTCAAGTTCAAGCATCGCTGTATTAAAATCTCTTTTCAGAATGGCAAAAGCTTCCTCAATTTCTTCAATTGATGCTTTGTTTCTTGCTTTTTGTTCTAGATCCTGAAACTGTATTCTCAAGTTCGAGGCACCTATATATTCCATGGTAGGTTTGATATGATGTGCTTTCGATGCTATTTCCAGGTAATTTTTTTCACTGACTGCATTCTCCAAGGTCTCGAAATCCACCTTTCCTTGGGTTAGAAATAGAGCGACCAACTGCTTGACCATCTCCATATTATTCATCATACTACTTTTTAGTACGTCGGGGCTAATAATTTTAAAATCACTCATGTTTGGCAATATTTACATTCAGCGGATCTTTGGAATCCATTAATAGTTGTTGATTTGTTTTCTTGAAAATAGGGTGTTCGAAATTGGGGGCAATTTCAGTAAGGGGAATTAGTGTAAAATTACGTTCCTGTATATAGGGATGAGGAACCTGTAAATCAGGCTCGTGTATAATGTCAGTATTATAGTATAGAATATCGATATCTATCGTTCTAGAGCCCCAGCGCTGTGTTCTTATTCTTCCCAATACCAATTCAATCTGCTGGATTGTTTGCAATACTTTTGAGGCAGAATGTGGGGTGATAATTTCCAACACTTGATTTAGGAATATCGGTTGATCTTCAACTCCCCAAGCTTCGGATTCATAGATAGAAGATTCCTTTATAATCTTCCCGACGCGCTCTGCAATTTCAATCTTCGCATCATTCAACTGTTGTCTTGGATTCCCAATGTTTGCTCCAGTTAATAGGTAAACTATATTCATCCGATTAATATAAGAATAGTTTAAGATAATTCGAATAATACCTTATTTTTACTAGAATTAAAATCACATACAATTCTATGAAGTCTTTCTTTAAGTACGTATTAGCGACCATTACGGGTATTATTATCAGTAGTATTCTCATGTTTTTTATACTGATTGGTATTGTTACATATATGGTGAGTTCGGTGTCTCCGACATCGGAAACCGTTACACCGAGCAATGCGGTATTGCTTGTTACATTAGATCACACGATAACTGAAAAAACAGAACCCAATCCTTTTGAAGGGCTGGACATGCCAGGGTATAGCAGTATGCGCAGTATAGGGTTAAATGATGTCCTTTCTCGAATTCAGGCAGCAAAGGAGGACTCCAATATCAAAGGCATTTATCTGAATGTAAAAGGTGTGAATACCGGCTTTGCAACCATGAAGGCAATTCGCGATGCTATTCGGGACTTTAAAGCGTCAGGGAAGTTTGTCGTTGCATACAGCGAAAGCTTTACTCAAAAAGCCTATTATCTCAGCTCTGTTGCTGATCAGGTATACTTACATCCAGAAGGCGGATTAGACTTTAGAGGGCTGGCAAGCTCAGTTATGTTTTTCAAAGACGCCTTAGATAAGATAGGTGTGGATATGCAGGTTCTTAAAGTAGGGACTTATAAAAGTGCCGTTGAGCCTTATATCATGAATAGTATGAGTGAGGCTAATCGTGAGCAGGTAAATTCTTATTTAGGAAGTATCTATAATACATTTGTAAATGATATCGCAACTGGCAGAAAGCTGAATGCGGACAGCGTTAGAGGAATTGCAGACAATTATGCAATTAAATATCCGGAGGATGCCGTGAACATGAAGTTTATAGACAGCCTTTTATATAAAGATGAGATATTAGCAAAAATTAGAGAAAAGCTAGGCATCGACAGCAAGAAAGATATACCTACGATCTCTTTATTGGACTATAAAAATACGCCTTCTACGGGTAAAGGAACTGCGGATCGTGTTGCTGTTCTTTACGCCTATGGTGCTATTGTAGACGGTGAGGGTTCTACCGGAATGATTGGTGGTGATAAATTATCGAGAGATTTACGCGAATTGCGTAATGATGATAAGGTTAAGGCGGTTGTTTTGCGTGTGAATTCTCCGGGAGGTTCTGCATTAGCATCGGATGTTATCTGGAGAGAAGTTGAATTGACTAAAAAAGTTAAACCGGTGATTGTCTCTATGGGAGATTATGCGGCTTCAGGAGGCTATTATATCTCTGCGGCTGCAGACTCAATCTTCGCAGATCCAACAACATTAACAGGTTCCATTGGGGTGTTTGGTGTTATTCCGAGCTTCCAGAAGCTATTCAATGAGAAGCTAGGTGTTCATTTCGATGCGGTGAAAACGGGTAAGTTTGCGGACATGGATGTTGATATGGACAGACCATTGTCCGAGGAAGAAAAAAGCATTATTCAAGGAAGTGTAAATCGCGTTTACCAAGTCTTTATGAAGCGTGTCGCGGACGGTAGAAAGATGACTGTGGCGAATGTCGATAGCATCGGGCAGGGAAGAGTATGGACAGGCGCGCAAGCTGTTGAATTGAACCTCGTAGACCGCTTGGCGACCTTAGATGAGGCTGTGAAAGCTGCTGCTGCAAAAGCTAAATTAACGGATTACCGTGTTACAGAATACCCACGCGCGAAGGATCCATTGTCTGAAATATGGTCGGTTTCTAAAGAGAAAGTGAAAGGAATGCTTATCGATGAAGAGCTAGGCGAGTATGCCAAGTACTTAAAAGAGCTTAAGCGTGTTACTACGCAATCTGGGATACAAGCACGTATACCTTATATGATTGAAATATATTAATAGAAAATAATTGCTTTTATTAAAAATCAAGAAAATGAAAACTCATAAAAGCATGTAAAATAAGTAAAAAGGCGCTGATGAAGATTTCTCAATCAGCGCCTTTTTTATATCTTTAATCCCAAAATCAACCGGAAAGAAAAATACAATATGAAAACTATCGACGATTTAAATTTTAACGGAAAAAAAGCACTAATCAGAGTTGATTTCAACGTGCCACTTGACGAGAACTTCAATATTACTGATGATAACCGTATTCAAGGAGCTGCACCGACAATCAAAAAGATTCTTAAGGACGGAGGTTCTGTTATTTTAATGTCTCACTTAGGAAGACCAAAAGAGGGACCTACGGACAAATATTCCCTTAAACATATCGTAAAGCATCTTTCTGATGTGTTAGGCGTAGATGTGCAGTTTGCTGATGACTGCATCGGTCAAGAAGCAATTGATAAAGCGGCAGCGTTAGAAGCAGGACAAGTATTATTATTAGAAAACCTACGTTTCTACAAAGAAGAGGAAAAAGGTGACCGCGACTTCGCTGAAAAGCTATCTAAGTTAGGCGATGTCTATGTAAATGATGCCTTCGGAACTGCGCATAGAGCACATGCTTCTACGGCAGTAATCGCTGAATTCTTCCCGAACAATAAATATTTCGGATATCTAATGGCTCGTGAAATCGAGAATGCAGAGAAGGTGATGAACAAGCCTGAGCGTCCATTCACGGCGATCATGGGCGGTGCCAAAGTATCTGATAAATTAGAACTTATTGAAGCGCTATTAGATAAAGTAGACAATTTAATCATCGGCGGCGGTATGGCTTATACCTTCGTTAAAGCACGTGGAGGTGAAATAGGCAAGTCATTAGTCGAGTTAGACAAGCTAGATTTAGCCAATGAATTGGTTAAAAAAGCAGATGAAAAGGGTGTTAACCTTGTTTTACCAACCGATGCGCAGATCGCAGATCGTTTCGCTAATGATGCTAATGTATATGATGGTCCCAACGATGAAATCCCTGCAGATATGCAAGGTTTAGATATCGGTAAAGAGTCTTCAGAGCACTTCCACGATGTTATTATGGCATCCAATACTTTATTATGGAATGGTCCAATGGGTGTGTTTGAAATGGATACATTCGCAAAAGGAACAAAAGCCGTTGCAGACGCTGTAGTAGCCGCAACAGAACGCGGAGCATTCTCCCTAATCGGTGGTGGTGACTCAGCAGCTGCAGTGTCCAAATTCGGAATGACCGAGCATGTAAGCTACGTGAGTACCGGTGGTGGAGCTCTTCTAGAATACATGGAAGGCAAGACTTTACCAGGGGTTAAGGCAATTTTAGATTAGTAGTTATTAATAGTAGTTAGTATTTAGTAGTTAGTATTTAGACCTTTGGCTGAATAGCAAGAGGTTATACATAAAAAGAGAGAGCTATCATAATGGCTCTCTCTTTTTATGTATAGTCATGAGTATTTTTGAGTTTGAACCAGTAAGGGATGGGAAATTTGTCTTTGAACCAAGAAAGGAAGGATATAAGGAGAAACAGGATCCTGCTCATCTATTCATCCTTCCTTTCCTGATTCAAGACAAAATCGGTAAGTATGCTTGATCCTGCTCATCTATTCATCCTTCCTTTCCTGGTTCAAGACAAAATTGTCAAGTATGCTTGATCCTATCCATCCTTTCATCCTTCCTTTCCTAGTTCAAGACAAAATCGGTAAGTATGTTTGATCCTGCTCATCTATTCATCCTTCCTTTCCTGGTTCAAGACAAAATCGGTAAGTATGCTTGATCCTATCCATCCTTTTATCTTTCCTTTCCTGGTTCAAAGACAATACTCTAAAATCTCACATCTAAAATCTCACATCTACTCCCGCCATAGGTCTTAATACTAACTACTAAATACTAACTACTAATAAGAATATGAAAAACTAAAGCTCGGCACTATTTTATTCGTTGCGCTGACATCATTGATATAGCTTAATTTGCTGCCGATACCGAAATCAGGGAGTTTATATCGAAAGATATTGAGGTCAACAGAGAGGCCTATTCCGTAGGTTTTAGGGGCTATATCGCTGTTATGTAAGTTTTGGTAATCAGCGAAGAAATAGCCGTGGAATCGCTTGATATAAGCTAGCGATCCGATTGTCCAATCAGGGTAGGCGATAGGGAATCTATAGTTCAACATTAAGTTATTGGAGACCTTTCCCGACTTGAAATGCCCGAATGCACTGATCATTGGAATCTCGTAAAAATTATCAAATCTACCGGTATTATCTTGGTAGTTGAAGCGTGCTTGGAAGGCGTGGTTGGCGAAAAATCCGGGAAAAAAGAAGTTGGATTTTATGGCAAACAGGTTTCCGTCGAGCTCATTTTCGAAGGGTAAATGTCGGTAGATAATGCTGATATTTTGCCCCCAGCGCGGCACCAAATCCATGCTGCTACGACGAACATTCCTGTTGAAATAGGCAATGTAATTCATCGGAAGGATGATTTCTTCATTGAAATTCTTCAGATTATTAATGCTCAAATCGTAGTTTTTCTGGTAGGAAGTCCCCACGTTTAGACCAAAACTATAGATGTTATTTCCACGATATAGGGAAAAAGGGAGCTGCATTTCGAAGGAATAATAATGATCTCGGTAGTCGAATTGTATGGTTTCGGCATTAGGATTTGAAGATTTTGCGTAGCCAATTCGTCCTCTATTTTGGTATTTCGCAATGAATTTTGGATAGTATTTTTGATAAACAAGCTCGGCAGAATAGATGCTTTTTTCGATATCCATATCGTATTCGTAGCCTAATTTTAGCTGACTTGTATTCATTAAATCGTTCGCCAGCCAGAAGATTCCGGGCTTATAATTGTCGAAATCTTCGAAGTTATTGGCACTAATACTAAGGCTATGGAAGTTGAAAAAGTCACTTAGGGTATTGTATTTTTTGACTTCAAAGTCGCCATTTTCTACCTTTAGCTTGTTCGAAAATGTGTCAGAAATCTGCTGATCTGTGATCGCCGGCGCCTCGAAAACCGGCTGGATTTCCTCTTGATTTTCGTTTCTTAATTCCAATTTTGCTAGTCTGTATCCATCATTTTGGTACTCATTATAGAGTAGATTTCCGTCGGTAGAGAGGGAAGGATAGAACGCTCCGAAGGCAGAATTGCTTATTCTATAAGTTTTATTTTCGGCTTTAGAGTAACGGTAAATATTGTCGATTTGTTCAAAATGTGCTTTGAAAATTAGGTCTTCTCCTGCATATATTGGACGTTCAAATTGTTGATTTGACCATGGAAAAACAAGTGAAGTAGCCTTTGTTTGAAGGTCAATTTCCATCAGATTCGTGCCTTTTTCACTCACTGCGATCGCTACAATCTTATCTTTTTTGTCGTTCAAAGCAGGCTGTTGAACCAGGGTTCCCGACGGAAAATCGATAATTTTTGACTGCTCCTTGGAAATAATGTCGATATAAATGAGGCTAGCGGCATTATCTTGATCCACTTGGACTGCGTATATACCACCTTTCTCTGCATCGATTATAGGGCTGTAAAGGCGCGAATTACGAGATAGGCTCTCCGAACGGCCAGTTTTTACATTGTATAATCGAATAATATTATAGGTTTGTTTGCCAAATCTGCCATCCTTTCGAATCTCATCCCAAACGATAAAATCGCCCGATTGATGGAAATATGGGGTCAGTTGATAGCCGATTTTCAACAATGTTTTCTCTTTTCCGCCACTCCATTCTCGGAATTGAGTCACCTCTTGAGGGGATTGAAATAGGTAGAAAATGGCATCCGATCCATCCGACTGTGGAAGGAAAAGATGCGAAAAATAGCGTTGATCATTGGGTCTAATTTCCGCTTGACTTGGCAGTTTTCCGCTGTCTTCCCAAGTCGACCGGAGGTCCGAAATGGTAGCCTTATAGAGGTCATGGCTATTCATATTTGTAGCCTTCCGAAGTGCTCGATTGAAGTTGTATGGTCGGAGCAAATGTCTTCTCATATCTTCCATAATTTGACCCTTCACCGGGTAGCCAAAATGGTTGGTTAGGTAGGTGTTCATGAGGTAGCCGGTGAGGTAATAAGAGGGGGTGATATCCCGAAAAGAGCCGAGTATGTTTTTGTCAAAAGTATATGTTTTGCCGGTCATTTCATTGGTCCGAAGTGGCATCAAAAAGGAAGGAAGTCGCCCTCGACCGCCTCTTGAAAATTGCGTTTCGATGGAGACGGCATCGCCTTCAAAGTACCAAGCCGGAAGGTGAATTCCATAGAATGCAAGAGCCAATTGCTCCAAAAATGGTCCGCTCATTTTACCTGTCAACTTGTCAAATTGGGCTACATGTCGAAGTTCATGTTGTATCAAATTGGGTAGCCATTCTTGGTTGTCCGATGCTGGTCCTGGGGTAGAAAATGCCTCTACTTTCCGAGGTGCCAGCTGTGCAAATCCGTTCTGCTCAATATGATTTTCGTGAAGAATAATTGAAATCTTCTTAGGATTCCTCCCTAAATCTTTGCTCGCTAATACAAGCATGCTATCAATGCTATGGGCTAGGAGAGAGGCGGAATTTCTGAATTCCTGAGGGAAGATCAGTTGAAAATTTGGATGGTTTATCTGCTCCCATTTCACGGAAGAATGGGGTTGTTCGTTGTCGATTAGCTGTCCAAAAACGGAGCCTGTATATATGGTTAATATTAATGCGGTTAAATATCTGATAATTAATTTCATATTACTGGTATATTCGGCTAAAAGTAGTAAATGCTAAAAATATTAGTATAATAACGATGTCTTAATTTAATGTATTGTTTCGTTTGATAATGTTAATATACTGATCAGTAGTTTTGTAAATGTATTTAATAACACATCAAATACTATAGAAAATAGACTCAAATTCTGCTTGAAGCGACTATTGGGTTGTTTCCAATTGTTTCGCTTTCATGTGCTCGATGTGTCAAATTTTCGGAAGTGAAATTACGTTTTTTTTGCAGTATTCTGCCTATTGCCAAATAATTTGCCAGTTGCTCAAAAGACGGTGTAGGAATGTTGTTGCTTCGGATGCAGTTTTGCGGAAGCCTTGAATTTAGTTTCGGGACGGAGTTTTTAAATGTTGCGAATTTGGAGATGATTTCTCTGGGGGGATTTTGCTTGGTTGTGGCGTCGCACGAACCTTCAGAAGTTCGGGTTTTTCTATGTATAATTATACTGACATAGTGGCAGTGTGGTTTCTCTGTCGAAGTACTCTTTTTTTCAATTGCTAGCCACCTTGCTACATGCCTGAAATTTAATTATATTTTTCAGGTAAAATAAACGACTTTTGCACAAACGAATTTTTGGCACCAATGTAGGAACGATAAAATAGAGGATAGGTATGGAAGAATTAGCAATGCTAGTAGCACATGTGGAGCAATTGATTGAGCGTGGAGACCAGGCGGAGCTTGCAGATTATTTAAACGAATTGAACATCTCCGATGTGGAGGAGTTAATTGACGAACTTCCTGAACATGGACCTCTGTTTTTAGAGACCTTAAGTCTCAAAAGAGCCGTTAATGTTTTTCGTATTTTGGACTTCCCAACTCAAGAGCGGATCTTCAAAAAACTAAAGGCTACAACCATCCGTGAACTCCTTAACGAGATGCCTCCCGATGACCGTACTTCGTTCTTCTCCGAGCTGACTGGCGACGTTGTAAAAAGACTCATTATTCTGCTGACTCCGGAGGAGCGAAAAGAAGCACTCTCGCTGCTTGGCTATCCCGAAGATAGTGTGGGTCGTCTGATGACCCCAGACTATATCACGGTGAAAGAACATTGGACGATGCAGCGAGTGTTGGATCACATCCGCCGATATGGTGGAGCATCCGAAACGATTGATGTACTCTATGTCATCGATGCTGAAGGAAAGCTGATGGATGACGTCCGGATTAAGGACGTGCTCTTGGCAGATCCTGAAACTGTTGTTTCCGACTTAATCGATAATCGACTTATTTCACTTCGCGCAAACGACCCGCAAGAAGAAGCGGTTTCTATTTTCCGGATGAACAATCGCGTTGCCCTCCCTGTTGTTGACGATCGTGACATTATGCTAGGTATCGTGACGATCGATGATATCCTTTGGGTGGCGAACGAAGAGTACTCGGAAGACATGCAACGTATCGGGGGTACCGAGGCCTTAGACGAGCCTTACTTGGATGTCTCGATTTTTCATCTTGTGAAAAAGAGAGCGGGCTGGTTGATCGTCTTATTCCTAGGGCAGCTGCTAACCGTGACGGTGCTGAATCACTACGAAGATAAACTGACCACCGTGTTGGTGATGCTGATGCCAGTGATCATGTCGAGTGGAGGTAACAGCGGATCGCAAGCATCGACGTTGATCATCCAGGCGATGGCGATGGGCGAGGTGACCTTGCGCGACTGGTGGATCGTGATGCGTCGCGAGATTTTGTCGGGTACACTGCTAGGGGTTATCTTAGGTGGACTCGGGTTTTTCCGAATCTCCGTCGAAGAAGCATTCCGTCATACCTACGGCGACCTATGGTATCTCTATGGGTGTGCGATAGGATTGTCCTTGGTGGGCGTCGTCCTCTGGGGTTCTCTTGTCGGTTCCATGCTACCGTTCATCTTACGTCGATGCGGGGCAGACCCAGCGAGCTCGTCAGCACCTTTCGTATCCACGATTGTCGACGTCACAGGCTTGATTATCTATTTTACTTTTGCAACGCTTATCCTCAAGGATGTGCTGTTTTAATTATTCTGATTGGTTCTGAATAACTTGCAAAAAAATGCATAAAAATATTTGCACATATCGGTCAAACTTCCGATAATTGCATCACCAAAACCGAAAGGGGCGGTTGAATTCCTGAATAGCTCAGTTGGTTAGAGCATCTGACTGTTAATCAGAGGGTCGCTGGTTCGAGCCCAGCTTCAGGAGCAAAAAAAGAAAAGGCTATCCAAATGGATGGCCTTTTCTTTTGTAGATATTAGATGTGAGATTTTAGATATTAGAAATGTAGGGCGCCGGTGATGCGCTTTTTTTGTTGATCGATTTGTCTTGAACCAGGAAAGGAAGGATTTAAGGATTGACAGGATCGATGTATTCCTTCGCTATAGATTGGACGCCAATGCGTGCGTATGATCCTGTTCATCCTTGCATCCTTCCTTTCCTGGTTCAAAACAAAAATTATATTTTCAACCCAATCCTGTTCACCCTTGCATCCTTCCTTTCCTGGTTCAAAGCAAAATTATATTTTCAACCTGATCCTGTTCATCCTTGCATCCTTCCTTTCTTGGTTCAAAACAATACCCTTTTACCCGATTCTGATTATCCCAAAATCCTTCCTCCAATTCAAGCCATACTCTAATATCTAAAATCTGATATCTAATATCTAGCACGATTCCGCATGATTCAGATTTTTTGCCAACAAGCGTCTGTCGATATTTGTTTAGGGAAATAAGGTAGATGATGTTATGGAAAATATAGAAGAGAGAATTGCGGGTTACGATTGGGTGCAGTTGAGCGATGACTTGCATCAGAAAGGATATGCGACGGTGCCTTCGCTGCTCACCGCGGAGGAATGTGAGCAATTGAAGTCAGGTTATGACGATGCAAGTCTTTATCGGAAGACCATCGTAATGGCGCGGTATCGGTTTGGTTTGGGGGAGTACAAGTATTTTAACTACCCATTGCCGAATCTTATACAGATTATCCGCACTAGTGTTTATCCCAAATTGGCGCCTATTGCCAATACATGGTTTCGTGTCCTTAACCAGGATGTTCAATTTCCGTTGGAGCATGACGAATTGTTAAAGCGATGTCGGTCGAATGGACAGGAGAAAGCGACGGTGTTGATATTGAAGTATGGTTCTGGCGGTTTCAATACCCTTCATCAAGATCTGTATGGCGATGTTTATTTCCCGATGCAGCTGGTTCTGATGTTGAGCGAACCCGACGAGGATTATGAGGGCGGCGAGTTTGTGCTGACGCAGCAGATCCCACGCGCGCAGTCGAAGGCAATCGTGCTAAAACCTAGAAAAGGCGATGCACTAATTTTTACGACCAATTTCAAACCCGAGAAGGGAACGAGAGGATATTATCGCGTCAATATGAAGCACGGTGTTAGCGAGGTTCACAATGGCGAACGCTATAGTTTAGGAATAATTTTTCACGACGCTAGTACCTAAGCTGTGAAGCAACATGTCGATTTAACTGATAAAGAATTGCACGCAGCAATCCGCGGAGGGAATATTCAATTTGCAGGAAATACTAAGTTAAAAATTTACGGGCTCCTGAGCTGCTCGTCCGGAAAACGGATGAAGCGTGCTAATCGCGTGTTTTTCGAAACGGCTGAGGAAGCGCTGGCGAAAGGTTATCGCCCCTGCGGCAATTGCATGTGCTCAAGCTACCAAAATTGGAAACAGAACACGGAGAAGGGATAGCGTAAGTGATTTGGGGTGATTTTATGACGATTTAAGCGAGGTTAACGAATGAAAGTGATATTCCAACCGCTTATTTGTTGAGTTACGTTAAATCGCCTTAAAAGGGGTTTGTTTTGATGTGGATATTCCGTTGTTCCTGTCTTTTGCTTATAAATTTCTTATTTCCGCTTAAGCAATATAATGCCTTCAAGCAGTAATAGCTTTTTAATACCCAATGTAAAGCCCAATCAAACCCGCTCGGAAGCGGGTTTGATTGGGCTTTACATTAGGTTTGAAAGGGCTTTGAAAGGGGACTGAGCTGTCTTATACCTGTTAGACTCTCGAATATTATTTGAAGGCTACATAGGAAGCCATGCATAGATTTTTGTGCAAAACATCGACTTGTCGAAATCCTACTTGCTGCAACAAGTTCAGCTGGTAGACCAGCGATCTTGGCGAATCCTCTTTTTCGATATAAGCGAAAACATGGTCGCGGTACTCTTCGTCTTTAAGATCGATCAGGAAATTGCCGTAGCGCTGCGTGTAAATAATTTCCTGCAGCTTTGCTGTGTTTTGTTGGATCATATCAAAAATCCATATGCTGCCTCCCGGTTTTAGGAGTGTATAGAGTCGGGCGAAGACCGTTTCCCAATCGGCATCATCGCGGAGGTGATGTAATACCGCAGTAGCGATGATAACATCGTAACTGTTTTCAACGAGATCCACCGTACGGAAGTCGCCCTTGAATGTTTTTACCTCTCCTTGGGTTAGTGGACTTACCCGCTCTTTTGCTTTGTCGAGCATGGGCTGGCTTAAGTCGAGAAGGTGTACACTGGGATTGCTCGTTACGCGAGATAATAACTTAACGTCATAGTTGCCCGCTCCACAGCCGATGTCCAGAACGGATGATAGGGTGGGGTAATACTGCTGTATGCAATCGGTGATCAGGTCGAGATTAAAGGCGGAGTCTAGCATGGTTGCCTGGCCGGTTTCTAAGTTGGAGAATCGTTCGACGTCATTGTCGAATCTTTCTTCTATTTCCTGTAAAGTGGATTTGTTTTGCATGGCATTTAGGGTTTGTATAAAGTTCGTGGATTTGTTATGAGATTCAAAACGAGAATTTTTAAGGCTTTGTATTTTGTTTATAGACAAAGGGTTATCGGGCTGTTATGTGAGTTTAAGGAATTTAAACACATATTTTTTAAAATATTTTTGGGAATTCAAGAGTAAAAGTCTATTTTTGTACCACTTTAAAGGAGAAAGCTAGTTTCTCTTGTTAAATTCCTGAATAGCTCAGTTGGTTAGAGCATCTGACTGTTAATCAGAGGGTCGCTGGTTCGAGCCCAGCTTCAGGAGCAAAAAGTATAACAGCCGACTTCACAGTCGGCTTTTTTTTATTTAAAAAAATACATTCATGAGTTTAGTAATCGTTGGAACCGTAGCGTTCGATGCTATCGAAACCCCTTTCGGAAAAACTGATAAAATCGTTGGTGGTGCTGCTACCTATGCAGGTTTAGCTGCTTCCTATTTATATTCAGATGTGAAGCTTGTTTCGGTGATAGGTGAGGATTTTGGAGATGACAACTTAAATATCATCACTTCGAAAGGTATCGACGTAGAAGGTTTGGAAATTGTTCCTGGTGGAAAATCATTTTTTTGGTCAGGTCGTTACCACAACGATATGAATAGCCGCGATACATTAATTACGGAATTGAATGTCTTAGCGGATTTCGATCCTAAAATTCCGGCATCTTATCAAGACTGCGAGTACTTGTTATTGGGCAACTTAACGCCTGCTGTTCAGTCAGCAACCTTAGAGCGCTTGACGAACAAACCTAAGTTAGTGGTGTTGGATACCATGAACTTTTGGATGGACGTAGCGATGGATGGCTTGAAAGAAGTGTTGAAGAAGGTAGATGTATTGACCATCAATGATGCAGAAGCACGCCAATTGTCTGGAGAATTTTCTTTGGTAAAAGCAGCTGAGAAAATCTTAGAAATGGGGCCACAGTATCTTATCATCAAAAAAGGAGAGCATGGCGCTTTATTATTCGGTGAAGGACAAGTTTTCTCTGCTCCGGCATTGCCATTAGCAGATGTGTTTGATCCGACAGGAGCGGGCGATTCTTTTGCAGGTGGATTTATTGGCTATTTAGCGAAATTGCAATCGATCAACTTTGCAAACATGAAGAATGCAATCATTTTTGGTTCAGCCTTAGCTTCATTCTGTGTTGAGAAATTTGGAACGGAAAGATTGGAAAATCTAACCTCAGAAGAAATAAAAGCACGTATTCAACAGTTCGTTGCTTTATCAAAATTTGAGATAAGCGAATAAGCTTATCTCAAATTTCTTTTTGTTTGCCTCCCTCAAACTCCTATCTCGGCGATAGGGATATCTTGGGAAACCTATAATCAAAGATTTTTATTGTTATAATCTATTCAGCTTCGAATTTATAAGAAGCTAAGGTTTTTTTCATGGACTTTCTTGCCACGTGGATTCTAGTTTTCACTGTCCCGATCGGGATTTTCAAGTGGTCGGAGATTTCATGGTATTTATACCCTTCGAAATACATCGTAAATGGTACATAGTATTCGTCTGATAGTTTTGAAAGCGCATAGTTGATGTCTTCCATGACGAATTTATTTTCGCCTTTGTTCTTGCTAGCTGACACGACTAAGTTTGTTTGTGAAATTTCCTCTTCCTTGGTAATGAAGGTGTTTGTTTTTACGACCCGACGGTAATTGTTGATAAAGGTGTTTTTCATGATTGTGTATAACCATCCCTTTAAATTCGTTCCGTCTCTAAAGTTCTTGAAGTAGGTCACTGCTTTGAGCAGTGTATCCTGCACCAAGTCATTTGCATCATCCTGATCACGAGTAAAGTTACGGGCATAGCTTTTTAGTGAATCGGAATGTTTGATGACAAGTGTGTTAAATTCTAGTTTGTTCATACAATCAGTAGTTTATATATTGTTGTTAAATAGTTAAGTGTCATTTGGAAAATGGTAATTCTATATGATGGGAGTGCCACGATAATCAATCACCATTTGTACTGATAATATCAATTACTGTGCAGTTAATACCTTAAAATGTGGAAAAACATCCTATTTCTCAATAAAATTATCGTTTTACGAGAAAAAATAGATGCTATTTAGCGCCGTTTCTAGTGCTAGAGAGAAGTTTTTTTTTGTTTTTAGGGAATTGTTTACGGACTGTGGAAAATGTGGAAAACTTTATAAAACGTTTACCTCGCGTTCGAGTTTTACACCGAACTTCGATAAAACATCGTCCACAATTTTGGACGATACTTCATAAATTTGTGCTCCACTTGCTGCTCCTTTGTTAGTAAGTACCAAAGCTTGATTTTTCCACACTGCGACTTCGCCGACTTCTTTTCCTTTCCATCCGCACTGTTCAATAAGCCATCCCGCAGCTAATTTTTCCTCATCATTGCCCATTGGATAGTGCACAATATCAGGGTGTTGTGCCTGTAGGTTGATAAACTGCGTTTTGCTGATGATTGGGTTTTTGAAGAAGCTGCCGGCATTGCCAACGGTAGTTGGATCCGGTAGTTTTTCGACGCGGATATACGAAACGACCTCTGCGACATCTTTAATGTTAGGTTCTTGGATGTTTCTTTTTGCTAGTTCGGCTTCGATCGCGCCGTAGCTGGTATTGATCTGTCCGAATAAGGAAAGTTTGTAGGTTACACTACAGATAATGTATCTTCCTTTATGCTCTTTCTTAAAAATGCTATCGCGGTAGGAGAATTGGCAGTCGACGTTCGTAAAAGTTACAAATTCGCCGGTATGGGTGTCAAATGCGCGGCAAGAATAGAAGATGTGCATCAATTCTGTACCATAAGCCCCAATATTTTGAATAGGTGAGGCTCCAACGGTACCAGGGATAAGTGCAAGGTTTTCCATGCCCGGAAAGTCGTGCTTGATACAATACCAAACTAAGTCGTTCCATACTTCTCCAGCTGATGCGGTTACAAAGACTTGGTTGCCTTCGATGAAATGCTGTATACCCTTGTTGGCAATGTGGACAATAAGCCCATCATAGTCTTCAGTAAACAAAACATTGCTTCCACCACCTAAAACAAAGAACTTCTGCTTGAAGGCATCTTGCTCATACAGTTCCTTCAAACTCGACTCCTCCGTGATTCTAATATATTTATTTGCCTTAGCTTCAATTCCGAACGTATTAAAATCCTTTAGGGAGACAGCTGTTTGAAGGGTGTTTTTCATTTTTTTGACCGATATCTTTAAAAATTCGAAAAAATAAAGTAACTTAGTTAAAGAGTGGTAAAGATAATTAAACCAGCATTTATAAACTAATTTAATTAATAGAATGGCAAAGAACGCTGATGTTAAAAGACAAAAGATTTTAGAAGCTGCGCGCCGTAGGTTTGCTCATTTCGGAATGGCAAAGACGACCATGGCGGAGATTGCTCAGGATTTGTCTTTTTCCAAAGCGCTGTTATACTATTACTTCCCAGATAAGAATAGGTTGTATGCCGCTGTTTTAGAATATACTGTGGACGAGATGGTTGCTGAGACGGAAAGTAGGATTACGAAATCCAAAAATATCGACGAAGCATTTACGGCATTTCTAGAAGCTCGTTTGGAAGCCATAAAAGAGAATTACAGCATTTTTGAATATACCTACTCTTTGCGTAACGAGTTTCCACCGGATTTGGAGGAAGCTTGTACTTCGATTATTGATAAAGATATCGAGCAGGTGCAGAATATTTTGAGTCGTGGTATCGAAAAGGGTGAAATCATTGTGGATGATTTACCGGTAACCTCAAAGATTTTTATGATTTCGATTCTGGGCATGCGAATCGGTGTTGTGAAAGAGTTTAACAACATCTTCATTCCGCCGACCAAAGAAGAATTTGATTATATACTTGCCTTACAAAAGAAGCTAGCTAAGATTTTTATTCGTGGGCTGCGTCCTTAATTCAACTCTTTTATTCTCGAAAGGATCATCTGCGCATGCACTCTGGCGTTTTCAATAAACCATAGGTGCGTGTTTAACCCTCCGCAGACCACACCCGCAAGAAAGAGGCCTTCTATATTAGTTTCCATCGTTTCCGGATTATGCTCAGGTATCATCGGCGCTTCGGCCGGGATATGGATTCCGACTTTACGGAGGAAGTCAAAGTTTGGCCTGTAGCCTGTCAATGCTAATACGAAGTCGTTCTCGATAGTTAGCAGACCCTCTTCAGTCATAATCTCAACCTCATCTTCCGTAATATTGGTGATTTGGCTATTAAAGTAAGCTTTGATTTCGCCGAAGGCGATTCGATTGTCTATATCTGGTCTAACCCAGTATTTCACTCTAGGGCTAATTTCTGGACCACGAACCACCAACGTCACATGAGCACCTTTTCTATAGGTTTCCAAAGCAGCGTCAATGGAGGAATTGCTGGCACCAACCACGACTACATTTTGCTTCGCGTAATAGTGTGGATCATCATAATAATGCTTTACTTTCGGTAGTTCTTCGCCTGGCACATGCAGGTACATCGGGATATCGTAAAATCCTGTTGCGATGACCACATATTTCGCAGTATAGGTCTGCTTGGAACTTTCAACCGTAAATAAGCCTTGATCTTTGTTGACAGATAGAACTGCCTCAAAAAGATGTGTATTCAGATTGAACTTGCTCTCGATGCGTCGGTAGTATTCCAATGCTTCAGCTCTTTTCGGTTTTGGATTAGTGGTCACAAATGGGGTGTCGCCAATTTCCAATCGTTCCGAAGTAGAAAAGAAGCTCATGTTGACCGGATAGTTATATAGGGAATTGACTAAACAGCCTTTCTCCAAAATGATATGGCTCAAACCATTCTTTTGCGCCTCGATTCCGCAGGCAAGCCCAATAGGGCCGCCGCCTACAATCAGTATATCGTAATAATTATCCATTGATCATTTCTATTTTTTGCGGATGGATGATTGCCTCTTTCTCCATAACATCCACGGTAGATTTATATAAATCTGCGGATATTTTATTCAAAAACTGTAATTGCTCGGTAATTAATTTAGATTCCGCCGGATCAAGTGTCTCTTCAGTCACTTCAGGGAATTCGCTTACTTCGGTGAATATCGGTTGATCCTGATCATCTGTGAGCAATACAATCGATTTTGCCATATTGCTCAATATCTTTTTCAGTAGGAGCAGATGCTCTTTGGTATAATTTGCATTCATGGCTTGCTGCAGTTGCGTCAGAAGCGTAGCACCGTAAGACGAGAGAATATGGTTCAGGATGACAAACCGGTTGACCTCTTTTGTGCTTTTCTGACGCCATTTAGGTTCCGAGAGCATACGTTGGAAAGTGGAACCCATATTCGCTGAAGCAATGTAAACTTCTTTTCGAGAGAGTTTGTATTCTGTGATATTGACCGTTTCGTCTGATAGGAGTCTAACGGCGATAGCTAGGTAATTATAATTTGCAATCAGCAACTGTCGCATATTCGGGCGAATTTGGAAACTCTCCCAATTCGGGAATACTACATAGCTGGATATAAAAGCGATCATGCCACCTAGAAAAGTATCGAATATGCGTTCCTTTGCAATCTCAAAGGTGTTATATCCGGTGAAGCTCAGCATGATCAATACGTAGGGCGTCATGAAGAGCACTGCGACAATATAATTGACGCGGAATAGGCTATAGGCGGTCAGGAAGAAGAAGATCAGCAATATAAACAGGGCAATTTCATTATGGACCGTCATTAAGATAATGGCGCCAATGATACCGCCAATGACTGTACCTAATAAGCGTTGGAAGTTCCGCTCCTTCGTTAAGCCAAAACCAGGTTTAAGGATCACCATGATAGTCAATAATACCCAGTAACTCCCCATGCTGCCTACATTGAACCAGTCCATGTTCAAAACCAGATAGGTAACCGCCATCACCACTGCCATGCGCAGCGCGTGGCGGAAAATAGACGAGTTGAACGATAAGTTGTCTCTCAGTTTACTCCAAACGATATGCTCCGTCTGGATGAACTTGTTCGCCTCTTCGATCTCTTGCTTATTGACTTTATTCGATCGTATCGCATTATAGTTGTAGATATTGTGAATAAAAACCGTAATGCTACGGATACTGATCAGAATCTTCTTCAGCGGTATACTGTTGATATTCTCTTTTTGTTCAACTTGGTCAATCAGTTCTTTGATACTCTCAATATCGTCTTTGAAATTATATAGCGGCTTGGGCGCTCGATTAGCATTTAATTGATAAGCTAAATGGTCTAGTTCGTTCGCAATTTTTAAAAGCAAGTTTCTGAACTCCTTTAAAATTCCTGTATGCGCGTAGGTTTTGCGGATGACCTCATAGTCATAATGGGTGGTCATGCTTTGCTCAAAAAGGTCGACAATATCATTGAAGATAAGCGTTAGAAAGCGCCCGACCTTGGTCGTATCCTTAATGGAACGCTTACTCTGGAAAAGTAAGTCGCGCACATTTTCTTGATGTTCATGGACTTCAATTTGCTTTTCGATAAGCTTCCGGTAATTATCATCAAGATCGACTTTGTGGTCATAGAAGTTGGCCCGGAGGCGGATGAAGTCGCCTACAAATCGAATAGATTCGGAGAGTTCCTGCTGCGCTAATCGATAAGGGCGAACCTGTGATAGGGAGAAGCTGATCAGCATATACCATACGGCCCCGATGATAAAGAAAAGTAAAAAGTACATTTCTTCTTTAAACGTATAGGCGTCATCAACATTGATCAGCATAATCAATATCCCCATAGAGCCCACAGTTGCCGCTCTTGCGTTGAAAACGGCGAACATGGAATAAAGAAAGCATAATAGTCCGATAACAACGGTCATAATCCAGATATTGGAGTTTGATGCGACCGTGATGAGTTGCGTAAGGATACATACGATGAGGCATGAAATCATACCCGTCCGGCGATGTGAAGGTGCTCCCGGTGTGTCGGACAGACCGATTAACAAGGCGCCTAAGGAAATGAAAGTTCCCATAAGGAACTCCCCAAAAGCCGCACAGATAATAATAGGAACGACACAGCCTATCGTGATGCGCAAGCCATCTGCGAAATATTGACTATAAAAAAAGTTGCTAATTTCCTTTGTTTTCTTCATCGTGATACGACAAATATAAGGAAGGAATCCCGATTCAGCGGTTTTTGGGGAAGTAATTTTTTAAGTCAAAGAATTTCGTAAATTAAAATTGAAAAGAAATATCATTTATTGAAATATCAACATATGTTTGATTGGAATATTAAAATTGTAAATAAATAAGCTTTTTTATATAAAACTTATATATTTGTAATTCGCTGACCATCCTCAGGGAATAACTATAAAATTACTTTTGTTTTAATTATGAGATTAAGCCAGAAAAAAGCAGCTTTTCAAAACGAGGTGCTGACGCGTTTCGATTTGTTTAAAAGTTTGTTTCTTACATTGCCGTTCCAACGTGTGAAACACACGGGGACTATACTTCCATTCTTTACGACGCATTGCGAAAAGGGAGTAGAGGAGAAGTTAACCCCCGAAGCTATTATTGATAGTTTTTTCGGTCAATATGAACAGTATGTTCAAGAAGATGATCGCTTAGACCTATTATTTCGTATTGTTCAATACATTGAGCGCCAAGTGGTGTTGTTTGATGCTGTGGAAGATTCGGCATTTAAGGCGGTTGGTAAATCTGATGAAACCGCAGGATTGGACTCCGTATTCCGACTTGCACAGTCGAATCCGGAAACAAAAAAGCAAGTGATTCAGCGTCTCAGAGATATGTCGGTGCGCTTAGTACTAACGGCTCACCCAACTCAGTTCTATCCAGGACCTGTATTATCGATCATCAACGACCTAATTGAGTTGTTGAAACTGAACGATATCCCTAATATTCATCTACTGTTACAACAGTTAGGAAAGACTCCATTTATCAATAAATTGAAGCCAACACCGGTGGATGAAGCAATCAGTTTGGCTTGGTACCTGGAGAATGTATTTTATCGCGTGGCGTCTGAGATACAGTCGAAGATCGACAACGAATTAGAATTATCAAGCGCGGAGACTAGTCAGATTGTCGAGCTTGGCTTCTGGCCAGGAGGAGACCGTGATGGAAACCCGAATGTGACTTGGGAAAGTACGAAGCGCGTCGCAACGTTGCTTCGCACAATTCTCTTCCGTTGTTACTACCGTGATTTTAGAATCGTAAAACGTAGAATCACCTTCCGTGGGGTTGAAACGTATTTGGATGCCTTGCAGGAGCTGCTGTATGAAAACAGCTTTAACCCGAAAGAGAATCCAGAGGATATTACAGAAGAGATCCTGTTCAACTTGAAAGAGGTTAAGCGCGTGTTGCTTGAAACGCACGATGGACTATTTGTAGAGATTGTGGAGGATTTGATCCGTAAGGTACAAACCTTCGGCTGTTTCTTCACTACCCTGGATATTCGCCAGGATAGCAGTGTGCTTCGGGAAACCTTTAATTGGTTGCTGACCCAATATCCAAAAGAGACAGGAATCGATAAAAAGGAAATCGGAGACGACGAAGATGCGAAGGAACAAGCAATTACTTTCTCGGAGAAAGACCTTGCAATTGAAAACGTGACGGCACCTTTAGTCGAAGACACGCTTAAAGTGATTCGATTGATTAAGCAGATTCAAGAGTCGGGATCGGAACGTGCTGTTCAGCGATTCATTATTTCGAATTGTCAACAAGCTTCTGATATATTAGGGCTAATGCAGCTCTTCCTGTGGCAAGGCTGGTCAAAGAAGGACTTGACGATGGACTTCGTGCCATTGTTCGAGACGGTTGACGACCTTTCTCGTGCTGCGGATGTTATGCGAAGCTTATATGCAAATAAAGCATACGCCGCGCATCTGAAGAAGCGAGGGAATAAGCAAACGATCATGTTAGGCTTCTCTGATAGTACAAAGGACGGTGGTTATTTGATGGCAAACTGGTCTATCTATAGAGCGAAGATCGAACTAACGGCTATTTCCAGAGAGTTCGATGTTGATCTGGTATTCTTTGACGGCCGTGGTGGCCCTCCAGCACGTGGCGGTGGTAAAACACAGCGTTTCTACGCATCCATGGGTAAGGAAATTGAAAACAACCATATCCAATTGACTATCCAAGGGCAGACAATCAGTTCGCAATATGGCTCTTTAGATACTGCCAAATACAATATCGAGCAGTTATTGCACGCGGGCATTGTTTCTGATTTGCGCCAGAAAGAAGGTGATACATTGACTGCGAAACAAAAGAAAGTAATCGATCAGATGGCAGCTGAGAGTCATAAGAAATTCTTGTCTTTGAGAAAGCATCCTAAGTTCTTAAGGTATCTGGAAACATTAAGTCCTTTGAAGAGCTTGGCATCGATTAATATCAGTAGTAGACCGGTGAAACGTAATTCGGATAAGGAATTGCGCTTAGAAGATTTGAGAGCAATTAGTTTTGTGACAGCATGGAGTCAATTGAAACAAAATATTCCAGGATTCTACGGTGTGGGAACTGCCTTACAGTGGGCAGAGGACAACAACATGTGGTCTTACGTGAAGAATCTGTATGAAAATTCTGGTATGTTCAATACCATTATTGATAACTGTATGATGTCCATGACGAAGTCCAACTTCAATATCACTTCCTATATGCAGGATGATGCTGAGTTCGGCGAGTTCTGGAAGATGTTGAAAGACGAATTCGACCGTACGAAGGAATATTTATTGAAGCTGACCGGAATGACAGAGCTGATGGAGAATTATCCGGTTGAAAAAGCATCGATCTGCGAGCGTGAGAAAATCATTCTTCCTTTGTTAATCATTCAGCATTACGCCATCAGAAAATTGGAAAGTAATAAGTTGGATGAGAAAAAGGCGGACGTTTACCGGAAATTGATCGGCCGAACCATCTATGGCGTTGTCAATGCAGGTCGAAATTTGGCATAGAATGATTTTGAATTGCATGAAAATAGGAATTTATACCTCTTAATAGCGATATTTTTTTATTTTTGTGTGTTTTTAAAATATTATAAAGCGATGAAATTAAATACATTATTTGTTGCAGCAGTTTTAGCAAGTACTTCATTGTCATCTTGCGTGTTTAAAACCGCAGATGAGAACCAATTGAAATATACACATACGACATTGGTTGATGGTGATGCTTATGCTTTTTTCAGACAGGTAGGAACCATCGCTCCTTATGAGGCTTCCTATTCTAAACATGTTGAAACTGTAGGATCAGCGCAAGCTAAAGAGGTTTCAGGAAAAGTAGCGAAGGTTTTCGGAGAGATGATGCCACAATTAGACTCATTAGCAACGAAATTCCACGTAGATTTCCCAATCCTAGGTGCTGAGCAATACACTGCGCCTTCGGAAGCAACTACGACTGTAGCAGTAGAAGAAGACACAGCAACACCTGACTCAGTCGCAGCAGCAGCTCCTGTTGAGATCGCTCGCCATGCTGAGGTTTACTCTGATGAAGCCTATTTACACCACATCCAACACCAAATTGCAGTGGTCAAAGAACACTTCAGAAGAATGTCACGCAATACAAACAAAGAATTAAGAGATTACGCCGTAGCAAAATCTGAAACTATCGCTGAACTTTACAAAGCAGCGGGTGGTAAAGAAGAGCACGCGCATCACTAAGCATATTGCCTATGCTGAATCAGCAAATAATAACAGGTATAATGTCGTATGGAATGTCCGGAAGGATATTCCATGCGCCGTTTATAGGGGCCAACCCTCGCTTCAAATTGAAGGCTGTGGTCGAAAGATCCAAGAAAAACGCACAGCTTGATTACCCCGATATCATAAGTTATGATTCCATCGATGAGCTGCTCAACGATCCGGAGATTGAACTTGTGGTGGTCAATACCCCAAATGATACGCATGTAGCTTTTGCAGAGAAAGCTTTGAGAGCTGGTAAGCATGTGTTGATCGAAAAGCCGGTCGCTCCAACAGCAAAAGAAGCTGCCAAGCTATTTGAAATCGCTGAGGAATGCGGGAAACTACTCCTTCCATATCATAATCGTCGCTTTGATTCGGATTATCAATCCTTAAAGAAAGTAATTCTAGAAGAAAGAGTTGGACGCCCGATAGAACTTCATATCCGTTTTGATCGCTTCAAACCGAGTATCGGTGTCAAAGCCTTCAAAGAAAAGAAACAACCTGCCTCAGGCATTCTTTACGATTTAGGATCTCATTTATTAGATCAGGTGATTGCACTGTTCGGTAGACCTAAGTCTATGACCAAGATCAAAGGGACCTTCCGGGAGAACTCTGTAGTCGATGACTACGGTAGCATCATTTTAAATTATTCGGGAGGACTGAATGTATTTATCACTACGAGCCTACTTGTCGCTAATCCGCAAGCGAGCTTTGTGCTCCATGGAACGAAAGGAAGTTTTGTAAAAGAGCGCACAGATACTCAGGAAGCACAACTTTTGGCTGGCAAGTCACCAATGGAAGATGACTTTGGTGTTGAACCTGAGAACAAGGAGGGGCTTTTAACTTTTGAGAATGATTTGAAAGAACTTGAAACAGCGTTGATTCCTTCTGAACGAGGAGAATACATGCGCTTGTTTGATGAAGTATTTGAAGCTATTCGAAACAACAAGCCTTACTTCGTAAACAAAGATCACATCATTTGGCAATTAGAAATACTGGAACCTAGTAAATAATCAGCTATTTAATATTAAGTTTACATTTAATTAATCTAGGATAAGTAAAATTGTCGTTAAATCAAATATACTAACGTGAGATATGCTGCTATAGATATTGGCTCGAACGCCGTCCGGTTGTTAATTGCTGATATCATTGAAAGAGAAAACGAAATAATTTTCAGTAAAAACACCTTATTGCGCGTGCCATTACGCTTAGGCGATGACGCGTTTATCCACCGACATATTTCTGAAGGGAAATTTGAAAGCATGGTGAAAACCATGAGCGCTTTCCGAAATCTTATGGATGTATATCGCGTAACGGATTACATGGCTTGTGCTACTTCAGCAATGCGCGATGCAGATAATGGTCCTGATGTTGTTGCAGCATGTAAAAAAGCAGGAATAGATATACAGATTATTGACGGCGGCGTGGAAGCACAGATTATTTATAATGTGCATAGCCAAACGGCAATGGATCGTAATAAAGTGTATCTGTACATTGATGTAGGTGGTGGTAGTACAGAGATTTCCCTGTTTGCTAATGGTGACCTTGTGGCTTCCAGATCTTTCAATTTGGGAACAATCCGTATCCTAGATAATCAAGACTCTCCAGATACATGGGATGATATGAAGCGCTGGGTGAAGGATATCACTAAATCTTATAAAAATATTTATGGTATAGGTTCCGGAGGAAACATCAATAAGCTATCGCGACTTGCGAATGAGAAAGCTGACAAGCCTATTTCTTATGCGAAACTGAAAGCTCTTTACGTCTACCTGAATTCATATTCTTTAAAGGATCGTATTAACATCTTGGAACTCAAGCAAGACCGTGCCGATGTTATTATACCAGCTGCAGAGATCTTTTTGACGATCATGAAGGTAGGACATCTTAAAAATATTACGGCCCCAAGAATTGGTTTAGCGGATGGAATAATCCAAACGTTAATCAATAAAAATTTCAAGAAATAATAGAGATCACAATCGTTGTAAGTATCGAAAATAATTCTATTTTTGCGGTATAGATACCTAGGTGGCGAAATTGGTAGACGCACCATCTTGAGGGGGTGGCGCCTGAATGGGCATGGCAGTTCGAATCTGCTCCTAGGTACGCTCGAAAGCAATAAAAAAGCCTTGCAAACTGCAAGGCTTTTTTTCTGAAAGTGTCTGTTTTCAGAGGCCATCAAGAACTTTCATCCCTGTTGGTGTTTCAAAGGAAGCATGAAAGTTTTATTGCTATATGCTTTTTAGAGCTTATTTGCTTTGACCGTAATCTCCGCAATATCTAAAACTTGAATCTCTTGTTCTTTTTCCTTAACCTTGACACCGTCTCTTAACATCGTCATGCAGAAGGGGCAAGCTGCAGCTACAACAGATGCTTGACTTTCTATAACGTCCTCAATACGTTCGACATTGACGTCCTTATCGCCTTTCTCCGGCTCTTTAAACATCTGAGCACCACCGGCACCACAGCATAGCCCATTGGCCTTACAGCGCTTCAATTCAACCAAATCAGCATCTAACACTTCTAATGCTCTTCTAGGTGCTTCATAAACATCATTCGCGCGGCCTAAATAACATGGGTCATGATAGGTAATCTTTTTCCCTTTAAATTCATGTCCATCAGCAGGCTTTAGCTTGCCTTCATCAATCAGGGATTGTATGAGTTGCGAATGGTGGATAACCTCATAATTTCCGCCCAAACTAGGATACTCGTTCTTTAGCGTATTAAAGCAATGCGGACATGCTGTCACGATCTTTTTAATCTCATAACCATTCAACAGATCGATGTTCATCATTGCCTGCATTTGGAATAAGAACTCATTGCCCGCGCGCTTCGCAGGATCGCCGGTGCAGCTTTCTTCTGTTCCGAGGATGGCATATTTGATACCTACATGATGTAAAATCTTACAGATGTCTCTAGTAATTCGTTGAGCGCGCTCATCGAAGCTACCCGCACATCCAACCCAGAACAAAAGGTCTGGTGATTCTCCTTTTGCTAATAGCTCAGCGACAGTAGGGATATGTATATTATTTTCCATGTTAAATTCTTCTTATTGATTTGTCCAATTAGCGCGGTCAGCTTGTGAATATTTCCAAGGCGCGCCGTTATTCTCCAAATTCGAAAGCATATTATTTACACTCGACGGCGCTTGTGATTCTTCCATCACCGCATACTGTCTCAAGCCCATAATGATTACTAGTGGATTAATGTTGACAGGACATTGCTCCACACAAGCATTACAGCTCGTACAAGCCCATATCTCTTCTCTAGTAATGTAATTATCCAATAAAGCCTTTCCGTCGTCCTGGAAGCTTCCATTCTTGTCGATGTTCTTTCCAATTTCCTCAATACGGTCTCTGGTATCCATCATGATCTTACGAGGCGATAGTAGCTTACCTGTGATATTTGCAGGGCAGGAAGATGTACAACGTCCGCATTCCGTACAGGTGTAAGCATCTAGCAAGTTTTTCCAAGTTAAATCCAACGCATCTTTTACCCCGAAACGGCTAGCTTCGCCAGTAGGAGGAGGGAGCGAGGGATCTAACATCACCTTCACTTCTTCAGTCACAGATGGCATATTATCAAACTTTCCTTTGGGTTCCAAGCGTGTAAAGTACGTGTTAGGGAATGCCAAAAGAATATGTAAGTGTTTGGAAATAGGTAAGTAGTTCAAGAAAGCAAATACACCGATGATATGGAACCACCAGCAAAAACGTTCGATCAGTATCAAACTACTGACTTCATCAGGTAATAGATTGACCAAATAAGAACTAACCGGAAAAGCACCAGCAGTATGATAATGTTCTGCACCTAGTGCCTGCAGTTTCTGATCTGCGGCGTTCATGAACAAGAATGCCGCCATTAATAAAATCTCTGCAGTCAGGATCAGGTTCGCATCTGTTTTTGGCCAATTATTTAATTCAGCTTGATTTAAGCGCTTCAGTTTTAAGAAGTTTCTTCGGATAAAGAAGATCACACAGCCTAATAATACAGAAAACGCCAATAGCTCAAATGCATAGATCAGGAAGTTGTAGAAGCCGCCCATAAAGGAGAATACCCGGTGTGTCCCGAATAGTCCGTCAATCACGATCTCCAACATTTCGATGTTGATAATACAGAACCCAACATACACAAACAAGTGCAGCAATGCTGGAATCGGTCTTTTAAACATCTTTTTCTGACCAAAAGCGACTAAAAGCATCATCTTCAATCGCTCCGAAGGACGATCAAAACGATTGACCGATTTGCCCAACTTGATGTTACGGTAAATCTTTTTCGCATTGATGAAGAATAGAATTAGAGACGCTATTAATAAGACGCCGAACAGTATCTGACCTATCATAGTTTACAAATTAGGTATAACAAAGATAAAAAAACCGACTATACTATGCATGCATAATAAATTATTTAGAAACATTAAAAATAATTGGCGCAATCGGATAAAGGCATAGATGTCTATCATATCTAGTTTTACAAAATAACATTATTAATTCAATCGTACAAAAACCTAACTTATTTGCGTAGTCTTTTGTAAATTGCAGCATACAACCAAAATCAATGAATGGAATCATTCCATTCTCAATCTATCGAAAAACATAATGAAGTCTGAAACAAATCAGTTTGATGTAATTGTCATTGGCTCGGGTATTTCCGGAGGATGGGCAGCGAAGGAATTCTGCGAAAAAGGATTCAAAACGCTGGTTCTGGAGCGGGGTAGAGACGTGAAGCATATCAAAGATTACCCGACTGCCTATACAGATTATTGGCAATTCGAACATCATAATGCTCTCAGTAATGCTGTCCGTCAGGAAAATCCTATTGCTTCAAAATGCTATGCTTTCCGTGAGGATGCCATGCATTTCTTCACCAAAGACAAAGATCAAGAATATATACAAGAACATCCATTCGACTGGATACGGAGCTATCAAGTTGGCGGCAAATCATTGACCTGGGCGCGACAAGTACAGCGTTGGAGTGATTTTGATTTCGAAGGACCCGCGCGTGATGGCTTTGCCGTCGATTGGCCAATACGCTATAAAGATATTGCCCCTTGGTATAGCTACGTCGAGAAGTTTATCGGTGTTTCCGGAAATCGCGATGGCAATGCTGCTATGCCCGATGGCGAGTTTCTTCCAGCTTTCGACCTGAATGCTGTCGAAAGAATGATACAGCAGAAAATCCCTACGAAATATCCAGACCGACAGGTTATTTCTGGACGCTGCGCGCATATTTCTTCCCCTCAGCCTATTCATATTCAACAGGGGAGGACGCAATGCCAAAACCGGACGATGTGTCAACGAGGCTGTCCATTTGGAGGATACTTTAGCTCAAATGCTTCCACGCTACCTTGGGCGCAGAAAACAGGAAATCTAACCTTAAAGCCCAATGCCATCGTTGAATCCATTCTTTTTGATGAGAATAGTCAGAAAGCTTCCGGGGTGCGTGTCATAGACGCAGAAACCCTCGAAACAACCCAATACAAAGCCAAGGTGATTTTCCTAAATGCATCCGCACTGGCGAGCAATCTTATCCTGTTGAACTCCAAGTCCGCTCGTTTCCCGAACGGATTGGGCAATGACAGCGGTGTTTTAGGGAAATACATCGCCTTCCACAATTATCTAGGAAGCGTAGGCGGGAGTATCGATGGCTTTGAAGATCAATATTACTATGGTCGGAGACCAACGCAGCCCATCATTCCCAATTTCCGGAATGTCAAAAAACAAGAAACAGACTTTCTGCGCGGATACGCATCCTTCTTCTCGGCCTATCGCCGCCGCGGGGTGCCGTCGGAAATGCAAGTAGGCGCAGATTTCAAGGATAGTTTAACCGAACTTGGCGGATGGGGGATCGGTATGATGATGCAAGGAGAGACCATTCCGAAAGAGAGCAATCACGTCCGTCTAAGTGATGATAAAAAGGATAAGTTTGGCATGCCGCAGCTTATCACCTCTGTTCAATATGACGACAATGACCAGAAGAGCATGGAGGACTTCCATAATCAAGCCGCTGAGATGTTAGAATACATTGGAGCCAAGAATATTTATAAGAATAACAGCCAGCAGAACCCGGGGCTCGATATTCACGAAATGGGAGGAGCAAGGATGGGCAATGATCCAAAAACCTCCATCCTCAATAAATGGAACCAAATGCATCTATGTAAGAACGTCTTCGTAACGGACGGTGCATCGATGACATCCACCGGAACACAAAACCCTTCGCTAACCTTTATGGCTTTAACAGCGAGAGCAGCTAACTATGCGATGGAGGAAATGAAGAAACAAAATCTTTAAAGTACATCATACCCCTAAAAAAAGAGGTCTGCATCAAATTGATACAGACCTCTTTTTATTTTCAATAAGATCTAATACTTATTTCTTAGCTGGTGTTGCTGTAGCAGAAATACCTAGTTTTTTCTTGATATCAGCTGTTAAGTCATCGCCACCACCGAAGTAAGGAATACCACCGTTAGACACGTCTAACACGTAAGCATATCCTTTTTCTTGAGCTACTGCGTTGATTGCAGTGAATACTTTTTGCTCGATAGGAGCGTAAAGCTCTTGTTGTTTTTTACCAATGTCCTCTTGTGCTACACGTTGAACATCTTGGATACGAGTTTCCATCTCGCGCATGGAATTAGCGATTTGTTGAACCTCTGCATCTACAGACTCTTTATTTGCTTCACTTCTGTTTCTCAACTTCTCGTTTGCGTCGTTTTGTTTCTTTTGGTATTCAGCATACATTCCTTGAAGCTCTTTTTGTTTTGTTTCGCTTAAGGTTTTCATTTGTGCTTCTGCCGCTTGAAATTCTGGAGTCGACTGAACGATTTCTGCAGTATTGATATGTCCGATTTTTTGTTGCGCACTTGCAGTGTTTGCCGCCAATAAAACTCCTGATGCTACTACTACACTTTTCAATAAATTTTTCATGCTGTTCATGTTAATGTCTTATATACGTAGATATAAGGTTTTTTGCTATTTTAAATTATCTAGTTAAAAATTAGTTACACAATAATAATAAAAAATCTTAGTTCGCTAACGATGCATTAGGCTTCAATCCTAACTTCGTAATAACCTCGTTACTCTTGTCCATCGCTGGATTAGCGTAAAGGAAGGATGTTTCACTACGTTTGTCTAACACGAAATCATATTGCTGAGCTCGTGCAACGTCTTGAATCGCTTTCTGAACACGGTCTTGAATAGGCTTCATCAACTTCTCACGTTGTTGAAATAACTCACCGTCCATACCGAATTTCCCGCGTTGAAACTCCTTAACTGATTTCTCTTTATTTACAATCTCGTCTTCACGACGTCTGCGCATGTCCTCATTCAAACGAGGAGCATCATTCTGGTAAGCTTTATACAAAGTCTCGATCGATGCATATTGCTTGTCAACTTCCGCTTGCCATTGTTGGGATAAGTTATCCAATTGCTTTTGAGCATTGGTATACTCTGGGATGTGCTTCATTACATATTCCGAATCCACATAAGCCAATTTCTGCGCATATGATACACTGCCCATAAAGGCTAGCATAGCTACTAATACTAATATTCGTTTCATAGAGGTACAAATTTTAATCATTTCTTTGTTTATGACAAATATTGTGCTAAAAAGTTTAATCTTAAAATCCTCCCATATTCTGGATGATACTGAACGTAAAGTTTTGTTTCCACTGTGATGTCGGTAATCCCGGAATCGGATCCAAGGCATGACCATAGTCGATACCTAACATACCAAAGATAGGTAAGAAGATACGAGCACCCACACCAACAGAACGACGAACCTTGAATGGATTTACTTCATCAAACTTGTTCCAAGTATTACCAGCTTCTGCGAATGCTAAAGCAAATACGGTTGCTTGCTCATTCAACATGATTGGGTGGCGTAGTTCGATTTGATATTTCGCATAGATCGGGCTACCAGACTGGATGGCGATATTCTGCATATTATTACCTGTCGTTGCAGGGATAACCGTACCGTTCGCATATCCACGCATCGCGATAATCTCAGATCCTTGTAAGAAGTCGAATCCTTGCATACCATCACCACCTAATTTGAAACGCTCGAAAGGTGAAGTTGGTGTTCTATCGCCGTAAGTACCTAAGTAACCAAACTGTGCTTGTGTTTTCAATACCAATTTACCCACGATCTTCGTGTACCATTGTGAATCAAACTTCCACTTGTGATACTCCGTCCATTTGTATTTTTCGTTATCTGGCGCTGTTGCATAGTCAATATTATTCCATGCCGAGTAAGGAGGAGTCAACTGCACGCTGAACTTCAAGTGCGAACCCGAAGTAGGGTAGATTGGCGCGTCAATCGAGTTTCTACTGATCTCTTGTGTAAAGTTGATATTCGTTGCAGTACCATTAGAGAACAAGAAGTAGTTTCCGTAATTCTCCAATTTATAACGTTGGTAAGATAAAGAACTGTTGATCTGGAAGTAGTTATCCGGCCATTGCAAACGCTTACCCAAGGTAGCTGTCACCCCGTGCATTTGAATCTTAGGGTTGTTTGCATATCCTTCATAACGCCCAGTTTGTGGGTTATAGTATTGCGATTGCGAGTTAGAGATGTAAGCACTCAATCCAAAGTAGATTGGTTTCTTACCGCCTAACCATGGCTCCGAGAAAGAGAAGCTATACGATTGATAGCGTTTTCCGGAAGTCTGACCACGAATACTTAATTTCTGACCATCTCCACGTGGAAGTGGCTTCCAAGCCTCTTTCTTAAAGAAATTGCTCGTCGAGAAGTTATTAAATGTTAAACCTAAAGTACCGATTACTTGTCCTGCACCATAACCACCGGATAGCTCCACTTGGTCAGAAGGTTTTTCAGCAACCGTGAATTCGATATCTGTCGTTCCTTCTTCATAGTTCAAGTTTGTCGGCATAGGAGTAACCTTCTGCTCATCAAACATTCCCAATTGTGAAATTTCACGAACGGAACGCACTAATAACTCACGAGAGTATTTTTGACCTGGCTTAGAGTAGATCGAACGAAGAACAACACGGTCATTCGTTACGTCGTTACCTTTCAGGATTACATTGTTGATTGTATACTGCTTACCTTCAAACATCTGGATCTCGATATCCACCGTATCTTGGTAGATACGTTTGATAACAGGCTGAACGTTGAAAGTTAAATAACCATCGTTCTGGTAGATTGCAGCAATATCATCCGAGTTTCTAGTAGGACCAGAAAGCTTCGAATTCAATTTCTCCTCGCTATAAACATCGCCCTTTTGAATACCTAATAAGATATTCAAAACCGAGTCTTTATATTTCGCGTTTCCTGCCCAATCGATATTACCAACATAGTATTTAGGACCTTCGTAGATGTCGAAATCAATAGCAACCTCGTTATTGTCATAACGATAAACGCTATCCTTTAAGATCTGCGCATCACGATATCCTTTATCTTGCATCTTAGCAACTAGCTTTTCCTTAGCCTCTTCGTATTTGTCTTCCTTGAATTTTCCAGGACCAAATACACGGAACCAAGCTCTAGGTTTTACACCTTTTAAGTATTTGCGTAATTGCTTGTCGCTGAATTCTTCGTTTCCTTCGAATTCAACTTTTCTAACTCTAATCTTTTTATTACGCTCTACATCAACTACAACAATCTCGTTGTTGCTTTGCGCAGAGTCTTTTTTAGTAGTGATTTTTATTTCCGGATATAAATACGATTTCTCGCGTAAAAATTTCTCAATCGTATTTTTAGTTGTCTGAAGCAAATTTTCGTTTACAATCTTACCTGTATTCGCATTTAAACGCTTGCGAACTTCCTCTGTCTGGCTTTTGCTTAAGCCATTAAGATCAACGCGGGTCAATCTCGGGCGCTCAACAACGCGGATTTCTAAAAAAATCGTTTCGTCTTGAATTCTGGTAGCATAAAGCTGCACATCCTCGAACAAGTTTTGATCCATCAAAAACTTAATAACGTTGGCCGTTTGTTCACTCGGAACCTCAATATACTCACCAACGGTAAGGCGTGAAATCGTAATCAATACGTCCTTATCCAAATACTGAGCTCCTTTAACCTCTATCCCCCCGATAACATAGCTCTTTGGTTCTAATGCACTGATATCGTTTCGGTTATTTAAATTTAGCGGGCGGTTACCAGGGATCTGCGCATGCGCAAAATTTAATAAGAATATGGTCAGTAATAAGGTAAGTTTAATTTTATGCTTCATCTACTCTTTATTATGTCTGCTAAAGTACAGCAAAGTCTTGTTAATTTTTGTTAAAAGAAATATTACGAAATTATGGCATTAACAGCGCCAAAATCAAAATGTTGCAAAAGTAATGATTTCTTATAATTGTTCACTAGTTTTCCCAAATCTTCTTTCTCTATTTTGATACAAGTAGATGCATTCAAATAGATGTTCCCTAGAAAATTCCGGCCACATAATAGGCAGAAAAAAGAGTTCGGTATAGGCAAGTTGCCACAACATATAGTTGCTAATGCGTTGCTCACCGCTCGTTCTAATCATCATCTCCGGGTCGGGGATCGCTTTGTTATACAGATTTTCGCTGAACGTTTGCTCGTTAATGTCCTCAAGACTTAACTCGCCCGATTGTACTTTTTGAGCAATTGCTTTTGTCGCATCTAAGATTTCTTGGCGAGATCCATAACTTAAAGCTAATGTTAGTGTACAGCCACTGTTATCTTTGGTTTGGTCTATCGTGCTCTGCAAGGTTACTTGGCAATGCGGCGGTAGGTCTGCCATGCGGCCAATCGTGTTCACACGGATATTGTTTTTCTGAAAGGTAGGTAACTCTTTATTCAAGGAGTCTACTAGCAATTCCATTAGGGCATCGACTTCAAATTGTGGTCTGTTCCAATTTTCCGTAGAAAAAGCATATAAAGTAAGGTACGAAATACCAATTTCTACAGCGGCTTCTAGGGCTTCGCGTACCGCAGTGACACCATTTCGGTGACCAAATACGCGTAGCTCGCCTTTCTCCTTCGCCCAGCGGCCATTACCATCCATAATGATGGCGATATGCTTGGGTAGGTTTGATTTGTCTATATTTTCTTTATAGTCCATTTCTTAATTTACATTTAACGATTCACAAGCTCCGCGCTTTTCGAACCGTTGGGACTCATTTTTATATTGCCTACGAAAACGCAACCCTCTCATAAAGAGCTGGAAAACAATTTGCGACCAATAAAGATGAGGGTGTTTCGTTGTCTGATTGATGAGGTAGCGAGGAGGCAAAAACAACATGCGCCCGAACAGATGCTGGGTGATCTAAGTTGCTGGTAGTGCTGTAAAATTCTACAGTATAAGCCTCTCGTGGTTTCAAAGTCTGACAAATTTTCGTAAAGATACAGGTTTTACAGCAATCCTAACACTTAAAATAACGTTAAAAGCAGGTTAAGCTAATAATTAGTAGTTGCGGACGTCGATGCCCCAAAGTAATTTTTCACGCAAAATGCCAAAATATTGATCATCTTTTAGACGGATCAGGTTAACGTGATACGGCGCTTTGGTAATCAGTAGACTAGTCTTTGTTGATAGGGTATAACTTTTTGAATCGCAGCTTACGATATACTTCTCCGTACGGCTCTCAATGTTCAGGCGAAGCTCCATATCTTCCGAAACAACAATAGGGCGAACATTTAAATTATGGGGAGATACCGGCGTGATAACAAAGTTGCCACTGCCGGGCATGATAATGGGGCCACCACAACTTAAAGAGTAGGCGGTTGATCCGGTTGGCGTTGCAATGATTAATCCGTCGGACCAATAGCTGTTCAACAGTTCGCCATTCAAAACGGCATGCACAGTAATCATCGCTGAGGAATCATAACGGAACACCGTAATATCATTTAGAGCATTGGAAACTCCGGCTTTTATGGTGCCGTCAGAGCTTTCCACTTGTAACAAAGCACGCGGTTGAACAGTATATTGATTGTTTAGAATCTGGTCTAATGCCTCTTCAATTTTATTCTTCGAAATGTTCGCCAGAAAACCCAAGCGTCCGAAATTGATACCGGCAATGGGAATTCCCGAATCGCCAATGAGGGTTGCAGCAGAAAGCATGGTGCCATCGCCTCCCAAACTGAGCATAAAAGAGATGTCCTTAGGTAAGTCCTTGTGTGTCTTGAACTTCTTGAACTTAAAATCTACTTTGCACAGCTTTTTTAAGAAGGTATGGAAATCTTGGTAGATATAAACCTGAACATTTCTTTCGCGTAAATAGGTGAAAAGTTCCACAACGTATCCAATGACCGATTGATTGAACTCACGCCCATACACCGCTATTGACAGTTCTTTCATGCTATAAGTAATCGTTTATTTTTTTCAAAGATGGGAAAATCTCTGAAATTATATGTTCAAATAGTTCATTAAAAGGTTGTATCGCTCTTGAATGTCGTTCTGATCGGTACCATCATTAAACGATGCTTTCACCACATAATCATGTCGCCATAGCGATGCCAGAACCGACGAGATATTGTTCTTGTTCACCTTGATGGTAAGTTCCACCTTGGTCGAGTTCTCGATCGGGCGAACCCCGGTATTCAATATCTTCGTATTTTCCGATTCGATGATATGCGCAACATGCGTAAGTGAATTATCGCGGTCTTCCATTTCTAAAACAATGATCGCACCTTTCTCCTGGTTAGAGATCGTCTGATTGATTGCGCGCAACAAGTCTGTCTGCGTCACTGCACCAACATATTGATTCTGTTTGTTGAGGACCGGTAAAATATCGTACTGATAAGTCTCCAGATATTGAAGCGCATCGTAGATATGCTGATAGTCGTATAGATAGATGAAAGGTAGGGTGATTTTAACTTCGGAAATCAAATCGCTTTCATCTTCTACCGAAAGCAGATCCTCCTCAGTCAGCAGGCCATGGTATTCTTTGCCCTTCACGACAGGTAATTGGTGAAAATGCAATTCATTAACCTTGTTTAAGGCAAAATCCACCGTGTCGGATGGCCTAAGTTCGGTATAAAGAGTTGTTATGATTTCGCCAATGAACATATATCGTTTTATATATTAAATAGAATTTAGACCAAAAGGTTTAATTCTTCTTTAAAATACGCTTTAAGCTAAGGTAGGCAAAAAATACAATTTCGGATAAAATAAATAGATGTTTTACGCTACTTTAAACTATTTGTGTAATTTTACCCTACTTTAAAAGAGGGGTTATTATATGGGCTTACTAGAGAAAGAGAAGTTTATAAAAATCAGGGAAGTCATACATAAGAAAAGTCCAACATTAGCCAAATGGATCCCTAAGCCGTTAATCAGCTATTTGGAGCGTGTCATCCACGAAGACGAAATCAATTACATTATGACCACATATCATGATGATATGGGCTTAGACTTCGTAGATTCTTTGTTGAACGAACTTGACGTTAAAGTACATTTAGAAGGTGCAGAGAATATTCCATTAGAAGATAGCGTGATCTTCGCTTCAAACCATCCATTGGGAGGGCTTGACGGTGTAGCCTTCATGCAGGCGATCGGAAAGTATAGAAAAGACGTCAAATTCCTCGTCAATGATATACTAATGAATGTGCGAAACCTAGAACCTCTTTTTGTGCCCGTAAATAAATTAGGCGGACAGAGTAAATCGGGTATTGCCGCCATTGAGAATGCCTATGCATCCGACCATGCGCTCTTAGTTTTTCCTGCCGGCTTGGTTTCCAGGAAGATAAACGGTAAGATCGTTGATTTGGAATGGAAGAAAAGCTTCATCTCGAAAGCTAAGAAATATAAAAAAGACATCGTACCTGTCTATATTGATGGAAGAAATTCTAACTTTTTCTACAATTTGGCTCGATTTAGGAATAAAGTAGGATTAAAAGCTAATATTGAAATGTTATATTTACCTGACGAGCTATTCTCGCAACGCGGTAAAGACATCACCATTAAGATAGGCAAGCGAATTCCTTATTCGCAATTTGATAACAGTAAAAATGAACGCCAATGGGCAGCGGAAGTCAAAGAGACCGTGTATGCCATGTCCGGAGGTAAAAAATAATTTATGCAAGAAATAATTGAACCAGTAGATAGAGCATTGATTAAAGCTGAGTTAACTAAGGAGGCTTTCGTGCGCTATACTAACAATGGGAATAATGAGGTTTACCTAGTCAATTACCACAACTCACCCAACATTATGCGTGAGATTGGGCGATTGCGTGAGATAACCTTTAGAGGTGCTGGAGGTGGTACGGGATTGCCTTTAGATATTGATGAAAATGATACCTGCGAACATAACTATGATCAGTTAATCGCTTGGAACCCTGAGGATGAAGAAATAATAGCTGGCTACCGCGTTATCAAATGTGCTGATGCGATCGATAGTAACGGTGAGTTCCACTTATCAACCGCTCATTACTTCGAGTTCTCGGATAAGTTTGTAAAAGATTACTTACCTTATACGTTAGAATTAGGGCGCTCTTGGGTGCAACCTAAGTATCAGCCTGCCATCGACAACCGCAAAGGAATTTTTTCCTTAGATAATTTATGGGATGGATTAGGAGCCGTCGTATTGATGAACCCCGACGTGAAATACCTTTTCGGTAAAGTGACGATGTATCCGCAGTATAATGAGGAAGCACGTGATTTACTGATCTACTTCATGAACTACTATTTCCCGGATAAGGACAACCTAGTAAAACCTGTCGATGAGCTTTACCTAGGCTATAAAACGGATATCTCTAAACACGAAGGCATCTTCGACGGATTAGACTATAAAGCGGGGTATAAAGTGTTGAACACCAAAGTTAGAGAGCTTGGAGAGAACATCCCTCCATTGATCAATACCTATATGAACCTGTCGCCAACGATGCGTGTTTTCGGCACTGCCAGAAACAATGAATTCGGAGAGGTTGAAGAAACCGGAATTATGATTATCCTCGATGATATCTACCCGGCAAAAAAAGAAAGACACATGAGTACCTTCGAGCGCGACCGCGAATTCGGAAGCCGTAAGATAGAAGGAAAATAACATACGATTCATAAAACGAGCTAAAAAATAGCGCAATGATGAAGATCATTGCGCTATTTTTTTTGTTCCCCATAAGGATATAGCAGAATCCTACCTTGATTAGATCTGCTTTTGCTTAAAGCCCTTTCATAACCCTTTATTACCCCATTCATACCCCAATCAAACCCAATTCCAATTGGGTTTGATTGGGGTATAAATGGGGTAGTATTTAGTAGTCTTAGATATTAGATGTTAGACATTAGACATAAGAGTATTGGGGTTGTTTTGAACCAGGAAAGGAAGGATAAAAGGATTTACAGGATCTTGCTAATCTTTTCATCCTTCCTTTCCTGGTTCAAAACAAACCCTCTTATCTAAACCAACGGTTCAGACAATATTCTAATTCTTTTTTACCCGCTACAGGTCTAAAATCTAATATCTAATGTCTAAAATCTAATCCAACGCCATTTCCACATGCGGAATATCATCTTCCAAGTACACATCGCTTTCTCTGACGAAACCGAGGTTTTCGTAGAAAGTTTGGAGGTATAATTGTGCGCTGATGCGGATAGTGTGTTTGGGGTAGGTGTTTTTCTGATATTGAATTGCTTCTTTCATCAGTTGTTGTCCGAGTTGTTGTTTTCGGAAGTTGGGATGTACGACTACGCGGCCGATGGAACTGCAGTTGGGGTAGGAGACATCGGGGGGTAGAAGGCGCGCATAGGCGGCGCATTGGTCTTGTTCCATGAGGAACAAGTGTTTTGATTTTAAGTCTTTATCATCACATTCAGGATAGAGGCAGTTTTGCTCGAGCATAAATACATCTATCCTGACCTGTAGAATTCGGTAGAGTTCCTTGGCGCTTAAGTCGTCAAACGATTTGATTACCCAATTCATCGATGATAATTTTCTTTAGCTAAGCAATGATTTCACAACTTCAGAGATCGTGCGACCGTCTGCCTGTCCGGCTAGTTTTTGGTTGGCTAAGCCCATTACTTTACCCATATCCTTGATGGAAGCAGCACCGGTTTCCGCGATGATGCCTTTAATAACTTCTTCGATTGCAGCGCGATCTAATTGCTTAGGAAGGTAGCTTTCGATTACCTCTTGCTCTTCTACTTCGATTTGGTATAAGTCTTCTCGGTTTTGTTGTTGATAAATCTCTGCAGACTCTTTGCGTTGTTTTACTAATTTCTGCAATACTTTGATCTCGGTTTCTTCGGTCATCTCGTCAGCACCGCCTTTTTCAGTTTTTGCTAATAGAATCGCTGCTTTAATAGCTCGTAAGCCTCTAAGTTTTGCGTTGTCTTTAGCGATCATAGCCGCTTTAATATCTTGATTGATCTGTGTTTCTAATGACATATTATTTTGAATTTGATCTGTTTATAATAGTTCCTGTTGCTTGTACGGTTGGCATCACCAATAAATCATTGATGTTGACATGAGCCGGGCGGTTTAATGCAAAGACAATGATCTCTGCAATGTCCTGTCCGCTCAACGGTGTTACCCCTTGGTAAACGGCTTTTGCACGGTCAGCATCGCCATGGAATCGAACTTCGGAGAATTCCGTTTCCACCATGCCGGGATTGATTGCCGTAACTTTAATGCCCTTCGGCAATAAATCGATGCGCATCGCTTTATTCAAAGCATCAACCGCATGTTTTGTCGCACAATAGACATTTCCATTCGGATAAACTTCTTTGCCTGCAATAGAGCCCAAGTTGATGATGTGTGCCTGCTGGCTGCCTTCCATCATCGGTACGACATTGCGCGTGACGTAGAGCAGGCCTTTAACGTTGGTGTCGATCATACGGTCCCAATCACCGATATCTCCGCTTTGAATCGGGTCTAATCCTTGGCTTAGTCCTGCATTATTAATCAGAACGTCGATGTTTTTCCATTCCGCCGGGATGTTGGACAGCGTTGTCTCTACTTCATCCGCGTTGCGAACGTCGAGTTTAAAGCTATGGACCTCGCAAGAAGGATTGATTTGTTTGATTTTGGAAGTTAACTCCTCTAGGCGATCGACACGGCGCGCACACAGTAGGAGGCGATAGTTTGTGTCTTTTGCCAACTCTAAAGCACATGCTGCACCAATTCCGGAGCTGGCCCCTGTGATTAATACTGTTCTCATTGGCCTTGATTATTTATTTTAAGCGTTTAGCTATTTATTACATTCATAGATGGTGCAGAATCCGAAAGTCTGCGGACGAACGTTGCAAGATGCAAAACCTACTTTATCGGTAATAGCAGCAAAGCGTTGCCCATCGGGGAACTTCGCTACAGATTCCGGAAGGTATTCATATGCACGGTTGTCTTTCGAGATCACTTTCCCCATTGCTGGAACAACTTTATGGAAGTAAAAGTTGAACAATTGTTTGATAGGGAATGCCGTTGGGTTTGATAATTCCAAGATGATCGCTTTACCGCCTGGTTTTAAGACTCTGCGGATGTCTGAAAGTCCTTGTTCCAGGTTTTCAAAGTTACGCACTCCGAAGGCTACTGTCACGGCATCAAAGGTGTTGTCGTCAAACGGAAGGCTCTCGGAGTCGCCTAAGCGTACTTCGAATTGGCTTTCCACGCCCTTTTTCTTTGCTTTCTCCGCTGCTACATCTAACATACCTTGTGAGATATCGACACCGATGATTTTCTTTGGATTGAGGATGCGGATCGACTCCAGTGCGAAGTCGCCTGTTCCCGTTGCTACGTCAAGAATCATTTGGGGTTGAAGAGGCTTTAATAGCTTGATCGCTTTTTTGCGCCAGATCGTATCGATACCCATCGTCATGAAGCGGTTCAATAGGTCGTAGGTCTTCGAAATGTTGTTGAACATATCGGCAACTTGTTCCTTTTTGCCGCCCTCTGGGTTATAAGGTTTTACAGTAGAAGCATCGTTTGACATAGGTGCAAAGATACAACAAAGTAAACAGAAAATTGCTTTTTCTACAGGACAAGTTTAAAGCGAAAGAAGACCTCAAAATGCCTAACTGCTTGAGTTTGAATTTGAAGTGTAAATAGGCTGCAAAATAGTGATAGAAGTCATTCCGTTGTCAAGCTTATTAACATCAGGGTAGGTTATCCACATTTCGTTAATTAATTGATAATGAGCTTGATTTTTCGTAAATTAACATATTGTCCACATCGGATGTGGAATACTAGGGGCTTAGTTTTCAAATCAGTAGCATGATTGTTGGAGCACCTATTTTGACTGTTTAAAACTTGTGGAAGGGGGCAGTTTTATTTTTCTTACATTTGTTACCCCGTCAGGAAACATCGAGCCGTAAAATTAAATTTGATATGTCCGTAGAAAACGAAAATTCAAACAATATGTCTAGCCAAGCTAGCCGTGCAAACTTTAACAAAAAGCGTACTAGCCTGAACAACTTAGTAAGTGGTTTGGGTAAACTGCCTCCTCAAGCTGTCGACTTGGAAGAAGCGGTACTGGGCGCGCTGATGTTGGAGAAAAATGCACTTAGTGAGGTCATTGATATCTTGAAACCGGATTCGTTTTACAAGGAGTCGCATCAGAAGATTTTTCAGGCAATCTATAACCTTTTTCAAAAGACTTCGCCAATCGATATTTTGACGGTTGTTGCGGAGCTTCGTCAAATGGGCGCACTGGAAATGGTTGGTGGTGCTTACTATATTACGCAGCTGACAGACAGAGTAGTTTCGGCGGCAAATATCGAATTCCACGCACGTATTATTTCTCAGAAATACATTCAAAGGGAATTGATTAAAGTGTCTACAGAGATCATCAATTCGTCTTATGATGAGACGAGTGATATCTTCGACTTGTTAGACCATGCGGAGAAGTCTTTATTTGATATTGCACAGAACAACTTACGCCGCGACTCGCGGAAAATGGATGATATCATGCGTGAGGCGATTTCCTCTTTGGAATTGTTGCGCGATCGTACTGATGGTTTAACGGGTATTCCTTCCGGGTTGACGGCATTAGACCGTATGACTTCGGGCTGGCAGCCTTCGGATTTAGTAATTATTGCGGCACGTCCGGCGATGGGTAAAACGGCGTTCGTATTATCCGTAGCGCGTAATGCTGCAGTAGACCACTCGCGACCTGTTGCGGTATTCTCGCTGGAGATGTCCTCGGTACAGTTGGTGAATCGTTTGATTGCCGGTGAGACGGAGATTGAACAGGAGAAGCTGAAGAAAGGTAATCTGGCGGATCATGAATGGCAGCAATTGCACTCTAGAATCGGCCGATTGACAGAAGCGCCGTTGATTATTGATGATACGCCTGCATTGAACGTTTTTGAGTTCCGGGCGAAGTGTCGTCGTTTGAAAGCGCAGTATGATATTCAGATGGTCATCGTCGATTACTTGCAGTTGATGCATGGTAAGAGCGAGGGCAAAGGCGGCGGTAACCGTGAGCAAGAGATCGGTAGTATCTCGCGTGCTTTGAAATCCGTAGCAAAAGAATTAAATATTCCGGTATTGGCCCTATCGCAGTTAAGTCGTGCGGTTGAGTCGCGTCCGGGTAACTCGAAGCGTCCGATGCTATCGGATTTACGTGAGTCGGGATCTATCGAGCAGGATGCGGATATGGTGTTGTTCCTTTACCGTCCGGAATACTACGGTATCACGGAAGACGAGGAGGGACGCCCTACAGCTGGTGTCGGTGAGGTTATCATCGCCAAACACCGTAACGGGGAAACCGGTATTGTACCATTGAAATTCGTTGGTAAGTATGTGAAGTTCGTCGATCTTGAAGATGACTTCGCAGGTATGGGCGGCGACAGCGGAAGCTTCTCCGATCTGCCTAGTGGCTTCGGCTCTGCCATGGCTCCATCCAATAGCTTCGATAACTTCGGCGGAGGTATTACCATGCCTTCCAGAATGAACGATATGCCGGATGATGCGCCATTTTAAGGTAGATGTTAGATATTAGATATTAGATATTAGACAACCTGCAGCAATGCAGGTTTTTTTGTTTTAAGAAGGAAATGGATTGTTTCTTTTTTTGGGGAGGAAAGTTTGTTTTGAACCAGGAAAGGAAGGATTTTAGGATGCTCAGGATCCTGTTTATCTTTTCATCCTTCCTTTCCTGGTTCAAAGACAATACGCCTATTCTTGCATCCTTCTTTTTTTCAAGACGATCCTGCCAATCTTTTCATCCTTCCTTTCCTGGTTCAAAGACAATTTAACCCCGTTAATCCAAACATCCTGATTATCCTTTCATCCTTTTTTTCCTGGTTCAAGGACACGGGTCTAACTACTAAGTACTAACTACTAAATACTATTTCTGAGTTTTTTTTCTTATTTTTGATTCCCCCTTAGTAGAGGCTATACATAAGTTAAAATTAGGAGACAATTTTGGATTTTTTAGCAGGATTAAATCCCTCACAGCGGGCTGCCGTAGAACAAACAGAAGGACCAGTCATGATTGTTGCTGGTGCCGGATCAGGGAAAACACGCGTAATTACATATAGAGTTGCACACCTTATTCAAAAGGGTGTCGATCCTTTTAATATATTGGTGCTTACCTTTACCAACAAGGCCGCGAAGGAGATGCGCGAGCGTATTATGAAGGTCGTTGGGTCGGAAGCAAAGAATATTTGGATGGGAACTTTCCACTCGGTGTTCGCTCGTATTTTGCGAGTGGAGGCGGAGTTGATCGGGTATCCGCGTAATTTTACGATCTACGATACGGATGATACGAAGAGCTTGTTACGTTCGATTCTAAAAGAGATGAATTTGGATGATAAGCTATACAATGTAAATCATGTATACGGTCGTATCTCATCGGCTAAGAACAACTTGATCTCGCCTCAGGAGTATAATAAAAACGAAGCGATCAAGGCTGAGGATATTTCCAATGGTAGACCTCAGATGGGTGAAATCTATATGACTTATGCACAGCGCTGCTACCGCGCGGGAGCAATGGATTTCGATGATTTGTTGTTCAAGACGAATGTGCTTTTGAATAAGTATCCGGAGGTACTCCATAAATATCAGCATCAGTTCAGATACTTGATGGTGGATGAGTATCAGGATACCAACTTCTCTCAGTACTTGATCGTAAAACGACTAGCTGCGGTGAATGAGAATATCTGTGTGGTGGGTGATGATGCGCAAAGTATCTACGCCTTCCGCGGTGCTAATATTCAGAACATCTTGAACTTTCAAAAGGATTATCCGGATGTGAAGGTTTTCAAGTTGGAGCAGAATTACCGTTCGACCAAGATGATCGTGAATGCGGCAAACAGTATCATTGCAAATAATAAGAATCAGTTAGAAAAGAATGTCTTTTCGGATAACGAAGAAGGCGAAAAGATAAAAGTTACTCGTGCTTTTTCGGATAATGAGGAGGGAAAGATCGTTGCAGAGGGCATTTCGCAAGAAAAGGCGCTGAAAGGATTGAAATATAAGGATTTCTCGATTCTATATCGTACGAATGCGCAGTCACGTTCCTTGGAGGAGGCCCTGCGTAAATTAGGAATCCCTTATAAGTTATACGGGGGTACTTCGTTCTACCAACGTAAAGAGATCAAGGATTTAATTGCCTATTTCCGTCTGACGTTTAACCCGAACGATGAAGAGGCATTGAAGCGAGTGATCAACTATCCGAGGCGCGGAATTGGTGATACGACAGTCGATCGTATCATGGTCGTTGCGGATCAGCAGCAAGTACGCTTATGGGATGTTGTTGCTAATGCGCAGATGTTCTTAGATGGCCGTAGCGCTGCTTCTGTCGGCAACTTCGGGACGATGATTCAAAGCTTTCAGGCTTTAGCAAAGTCGAATTCGGCTTTCGATACAGCGATGCATATTGCTCAGCATTCGGGGATCCTGAAAGAACTATATGAGGATAAATCCGTTGAAGGTTTAAGTCGTTACGAGAATATTCAAGAGCTATTAAACGGTATCAAAGAATTCTCGGAACGAGAAGATTTAGAGGAAAAGGGATTGGATATCTTTATGCAGGATATCGCCCTCTTAACTAATGATGATAATGATAAGGATCCGAATGCGGATACCGTATCTTTAATGACGATCCACTCGTCTAAAGGATTGGAATTTCCAGTGGTATTCATCGTAGGTTTGGAAGAAAATCTTTTTCCATCACAGCTTTCTTTGAATTCGCGTACGGAGTTGGAAGAGGAGCGACGTTTGTTCTATGTGGCCGTGACGCGTGCTGAGAAGAAGTTATTCCTATCCTACGCGACATCACGCTATCGTTGGGGAACCTTGAACAACTGCGAACCGAGTCGTTTCTTGGATGAATTGAACCCGGCCTGTTTAGATCTGGATTTTAAACCTAGATTGAACACGGGAGGTGGATCCGACGACTTTACTTCGGAACGTGTTACCTGGCAGCGAAAAGAATCGTCGGGTGATGTATTCTCGAAGCCAAAGCCAAAGGTTGTGAAAACAACGTCTATTCTTCCTAAAGCGCACGTGCCGACGGCAGGTTTTGCGCCATCGGATACGTCAGGATTGCAAGTTGGAATGGAAGTTGAGCATGAACGTTTCGGATTTGGTAAAGTAATCAATCTAGAAGGGAATAAGCCAGACATAAAAGCAACTATTTTCTTCAAGGAGTTGGGACAGAAGCAATTGTTGCTTAAATTTGCGAAACTTAGAATATTAGAATAATTCGTATATTACATTCAAAATAAAAAGACTCCAGCTGAGGAGTCAATACAATAACATATGATTTTTGATTATAACAGTACAAGACCTAAGCTGATCCTAGCTGAATATGGTAGAAACGTACAAAATATGGTGGATTATATCTGCACCCTATCAGATCGTGAAGAAAGAAACCGCCTAGCACAAGTCGTTATCGACATGATGGGTGTGCTGAACCCGCATCTTCGTGATGTCTCTGACTTTAAACATAAACTTTGGGATCACCTTTATATTATTTCGGACTTTAAGATCGATGTGGACTCTCCATATCCAATTCCGAAGAAAGAAGAAATTCATCATAAGCCACAAACGCTTCAATATCCTAATCACCCCATCCGTTTTAAACATTACGGACATACTGTGGAGGAAATGATCAAGAAAGCGAAGGCTCTTCCTAATGAGGAAGCACGCGTGAAAATGACAATTGGTATTGCGAATTTCATGAAGATGGCTTACTTGACATGGAATAAAGATTCTGTATCCGATGATCAGATCCTAGAAGATTTGAAGACTCTATCGCAAGGCGAATTAGCTTTACCTGCAGATACCGTGTTGACGAAATTAGATTTCAAAACGCCGCCTCCGGGAAGTCGTGTTAAGACAGGAAGTGATAATCGAAGCAACAATAATCAAGGTTCGCATTCCAAAGGAAAGGGCTCTTTCCAACGTAATGACAATAATAAAGGAAGAACCTTCAACAACAATAACAACAACAATAAGCAGAATATTAAACGTAAAAAATAAAACAACATTCATAAACAGAGAAAAGCAATGGTTAGAATATAAATGACGATTGCTTTTTTGTTTTTGTAAGACTATACTATGAACGCATTTGAAATCCGTGGTGGAAAGCCATTAAAAGGTGAGATTGTACCTCAGGGCGCTAAAAACGAAGCGCTTCAGATTATCTCTGCAGTATTATTGACAGCGGAAAAGATGACCATCAGTAATATTCCAGATATTAAAGATGTAAATAAATTGATCGACTTACTTATCGCTTTAGGCGTAAAAGTAAATCGTGTCAATGAGGATACGTATGAGTTTGAAGCGAGCGACATCAATATTGATTATTTCCAATCGGAGGAGTTTAAACGTAAAGGCGGTAGCTTGCGCGGGTCGATCATGATTGTTGGGCCTTTGTTAGCTCGTTTTGGTAAAGCAGCAATTCCTAAACCAGGTGGTGACAAAATCGGTCGCCGTCGATTAGATACTCACTTTCTTGGATTTGAGAAATTAGGTGCAAAGTTCGTTTATGACGCTGAAAAGCATTTCTTCAATGTGGATGCAACAGAGCTAAAAGGAACATACATCCTGTTAGATGAAGCATCAGTGACCGGTACTGCAAATATAGTAATGGCAGCAGTATTGGCTAAAGGTACAACAACGATCTACAATGCTGCCTGTGAGCCATACTTGCAACAGTTGTGCAAGATGTTGAACCGTATGGGGGCAAAGATCTCTGGTATTGGTTCTAACCTGTTAACGATTGAAGGCGTTGAGACATTAGGTGGTACTGAACATCGCATGTTGCCGGATATGATTGAAATTGGTTCTTTCATCGGATTAGCAGCCATGACAGGTTCTGAGATTACAATTAAGAATGTATGCTTCAATGAACTTGGAATTATTCCTACGGTTTTTTCTCGTTTGGGTATTAAGTTTGAGTTGCGTGGCGACGATATTTATATTCCTGCTCAAGATAGTTACGAAATCGATACATTCATTGATGGATCCATTCTTACTATTTCGGATGCCCCATGGCCTGGTTTTACTCCCGATTTATTAAGTATTGTATTGGTAACTGCTATTCAAGCGAAAGGAAACGTGTTGATTCATCAGAAGATGTTCGAAAGTCGTTTATTCTTCGTTGATAAGTTGATCGATATGGGGGCTCAGATTATCCTTTGTGACCCACATAGAGCTACTGTAATTGGTTTAAACAAACAACAACATTTGCGTGGTATTGAGATGACGTCGCCAGACATCCGTGCGGGAGTTTCCTTATTGATTGCTGCTCTATCAGCACAAGGAAAGTCGGTAATCTATAATATTGAGCAAATTGAACGTGGTTATCAGCATATCGAGGAGCGCTTGAAAGCGCTAGGGGCAGATATCCGACGTATTGATGCACAGCCTTTAGGCCACTAGTCTAATTGTCTGTAAATTGTTAAATTCCCTCACGATATTTGGAAAGATTTAGCAACAAACTATTTTTGTATCAAATTTTAATGTTTAAACAAATAAAATGAAAAAAATCACTTTACTTTCAGCGATCGCAGGATTAGTTCTTGCTTCATGCGCTGGAAACCCAGAAGGTAAAAAGGCAGAAACAACAGATTCAGTTGTAGCGACTACAGATTCAGTAGCAGTTGCTGGTGAAGCTTATACTGTAGATACCGCAGAGTCTAAAGTAGTTTGGACTGGTACAAAAGTATCTGGCAAACACACAGGAACTGTAGATGTTAAATCTGGTTCAATCAATGTTGAAAACGGAACAGTTACTGGTGGTAACTTTGTTTTAGATATGAACACAATCAGTGCAACTGACTTAGAAGGTGAGTACAAAGAGAAATTGGATGGTCACTTAAAAGCTGATGATTTCTTCGCGGTAGCAACTCATCCTGAAGCTTCTTTCGTTATTACTGAAGTTAAAGCTGGAGCAACTGCTGGTGATTTAGTAGTATCAGGTAACTTAACTATCAAAGGTATCAGCAAAAACATCACTTTCGATGCCAAAGTTGTTGAAGCTACTGATGCTGCAGTTAAAGCTACTGCAAACTTCAATATTGCAAGAGCTGACTGGGGAGTAAATTACGAAGGTAAATCTGATGATTTAATCTCTAAAGAAGTAAACTTTGATATTACTTTAGTAGCAAAGAAATAATATTCTATTTTAGTTTTTCGAAGCCTCCGGTCAATGATCGGAGGCTTTTTTTATTATGATATGTCACTTGCCGCAAGCGATCATGAGCTTCCATATCTTTTGAGGTATCAATGGAGACAATAAAGTTTTATGCACTAACTGCTCTCATAGCATCGTAAATGTGTAATTTTGCAAACATGAAGATTAGCCTGATTTGCATCGGAAAAACAGATGATAAATATATCGAGCAGGGGATAGAGGTCTATACCAAGCGCTTGAAGCATTATTGTAACTTTCAGATTATTGTGATTCCAGACATCAAAAATGCTAAGAATCTAAGTGAAGCTCAGCAGAAGGAGAAGGAAGCGCAGCTAATCTTGAAAAACATTTCCAACCAAGATTACGTTATGTTATTAGATGAGCGGGGGAAGATGTATAGTTCCATTGAATTTTCCGGCTTTCTGGAAAAGCAAATGCTCTCGAGTGTTTCACATATTGTGTTGGTGATCGGAGGGCCATACGGCTTTGATCAGCAGGTTTATGATCGGGCTAATGGAAAGCTATCGCTATCCAAAATGACATTCTCGCATCAGATGGTGAGGTTGTTTTTCGTGGAACAATTGTATAGAGCGCATACGATTATGCGTGGAGAACCCTATCATCATGAATAATTTTATGTAATTTTAATATGAATTGCATCTTATAATAAAGAAGGAGGATAAAATGGATTTAGATAAGTTTAAGAGAGATTATAAATACAAAAGTCAAGAAGGGGCGCATGGCACTGATATGAATAAATGGATTATCATTATTGGTGGTGCTCTTGTAATCTTACTCGCTTATATATTCAGTTAAGAGCATGTTGACATGGAAATACAGAAGGTGGCATTTAGCCGCCTTTTTTCGTGAAATATATTGTGACACAATAAATAAGGCGATACGGGGAGTATCGCCTTAAAATCACACTAACTATTAATAAAACCCTATAGAACTAGGTGTTTTCAAAACGTAGATCAGGAATTATCTCCCTGACCTAATGTAAAAGTAAAAACCTTTTATTATAAAATCAAATAAAAGTTGCAACATTTATATTATAATTGAATTTTGTCAAGAGTTTTTAAAAATTCAACCCACGCAACTTGGTCAGTTTTAAAGGTTAAGTCTTTTTGATGCAGTTTTTCCACCGGCATTAATCTAAAAGATTGTAGCTTTCCTTCTACGCTTTTTTCTGTAAAATCGAAGATTTTTGTCTTAATATTTAATTCCACTTTATTAATAGGATGTACTTGATAATAGATGGAAATAATTTGACTATCATTAAAACTTGACTTTTCCCAAAAATCGGTCGTATAGATGTGTTTTACAACCTCGATTTCAAGTCCGGTTTCTTCCATATACTCCCGCTTCAACGCATCCAAAAGTCCTTCGCCATACTCCAGTCCGCCACCCGGAAACTTCGTAAAAGAAACGTTTTCCGTTCGCTCATCACTAATCAAAACTTCACCCTGCTCATTGACTAGAATCCCGTAAACCCTTACATTAAATAAATACATCCTTAAATAAATATGATCTTAAATATTAACAATCTTTTTTGGTAGATATGTCTTCTTAAATCTGCCAAGATGGGAAGAGTACCCCATCCTTGGCAAATCATTTATTCTTATAACAATTCGAATCCCGAAGGAATCGCATTCTCATCCATGCCGACGATGGAGTAGTGTCTTGGTAAGAACCAGGAGATACTATTCATCGCTTGTTCGTATTCCTTTTCGTTAGCAAAGTTTTTCGGAGTCACATTGATCACTAAATCTTGCGTAACGTTTGCCTCATCTTCGTAATTTCTGGCAATCAACATAATCTTTGGCATCTTGACACCATTATACTGTAAATATTCGCGTAATTGCTGACGCACAAAAGCAGGAAGTATCGCTTCGGATGGCTGACCCACCAAAACCTGCTCATCCTTGCCTAGAGCAAAATTTCCGGTGTTTTTAGAGAATAGATGCTCGTCCGTATAAAACTCATTGTTGATTTGCAGGTTGGACAAGTCACCATAGGTGAAAATCCAATCCGGATTAGGTTTATGTGCATTGATGGATACACCAAAGCCATTTCCCAATATTGTTGGTAATTTTTGCTTAATCACGAATGCTTGGAAATTCTCGCCTTCTTCAATCGTTCTCAGGTTAAAGTAAGGGAATCCGTCGTTGCTCATCATGATCTCCGGATCGCCAACCTTGAGATTAGCTTCGTCGATTACTTGAAGAAAATCGGCAATCCATTTCGACTCTCTTTCCGCTAATTCTGTTTCCATTAATTTATTTAAGACGATTGTTTTTTCCAAATCGCCTAAATTTCCTGCGCCTCCGTTAGCATCAAAAAAATGTATCGTGCTCATATAAAATTAAAATACGGCTAAAAGTAGTGATTATTGGATAAAAGAACGACCAACAAGTCAATTTTCCTCTGTTTTCCCGGAAATAGGGTAAGATTAACGGGTTAAATTGCTTACTTTTGTTAAAAAACAAACGCATAGATGTCAGAAACAAATACGACACGACCAGTGCAGTTTAACTCAGCTAAAATGAGCTACGAAGAGTTCCGCGAATTGCTGATTGCCGATTATAAACTAGCTGTACAAAGCCGTTTTGTTAGTCTACTAGGAAGGAAAGAAGTTCTTACCGGTAAGGCTAAATTTGGTATTTTTGGTGATGGAAAAGAACTCGCGCAAATCGCTTTAGCAAAGGTTTTTAAACCTGGAGACTGGCGTTCCGGATATTACAGAGATCAAACATTGGCATTTGCTTTAAACATAAGCACTGTCTATCATTTCTTTTCTCAACTGTATGCAAATCCTACTATCGAAGCCGATACTTCCTCTGCAGGCCGCCAAATGGTTGCCCATTTCGCAATGCCCTTAGTGGACGAAGAGGGCGAATGGATTGATCAAACCCAACAATATAATACCGTCTCGGATATCTCCACTACAGGAGGGCAGATGGCGCGTATACTAGGATTGGGTCTTGCATCCAAACTGTATAAAGACAATCCAAATCTTTCGCATAAGACGAAATTCTCCAAGGATGGGGAAGAAGTCGTCTTTTGTACAATCGGGAATGCAGCGACCTCCGAAGGGGTGTTCTGGGAAACCGTGAATGCTGCAGGTGTAAAACAGATTCCTGTTGTCATTTCCATTTGGGATGATGGCTACGGTATTTCTGTTCCAAATGAGGTACAAACGACAAAAGGCGATATTTCATCCGTCCTTCGCGGATTCCAACGGGATGAAGCAGGCGCAGGCTATGAAATCTTTCGCGTTAAAGGCTGGGATTATGCCGGACTTTGTGAAGTTTATGAAAAAGCAGCGGAATTTGCCAGAACGCAACATCAACCCTGCATTGTCCATGTAACAGATATTACGCAGCCGCAAGGTCACTCAACCTCGGGCTCGCACGAACGTTATAAAGATCAAGATCGCTTGAACTGGGAAACCGAATTCGATTGTAATCAGCGCATGCGCGATTGGTTATTGGAGTCTGGCCTAGCAAGCGATGAAGAGCTAAAAGAAATCGAGTCGGAAATGAAGGATTTTGTTCGTCAGGAACAAAAGAGGGCATGGTCTGATTACCGAAAAACACTGCAAGTTGATTTAGATGAAGGCATCGCCTTATTAGAAAAGCTAAATCACCATGCGGTTGAATTGCCGTTGAAAACCTTATTGTCTTTATCGGACTTATCCCTAAAAGAAGTGTATGTCAATATCCGTCGTGTTATTCGCGATCTGAGAGGTATAGAACTGGAAGGAAAAGCCGAATTGTTAGCCTGGTATCAGGAGAAGCAGAAAGTAAATCACAGCCGATTCAACGACAAGCTATTTACAGATACAAAATACTCACCGCTTAAGGTTGAGAAGATCGACGCAGATATCGACGATAATTCGCCTATTGTGGATGGTCGTGAAGTACTGAACGCTTGCTTTAGAGCGAACTTTGAGCGCGACGCTCGACTCATTGCTTTTGGAGAAGACGTAGGTAAAATCGGCGATGTCAATCAAGGTTTTGCCGGACTTCAGGAAGAGTTTGGTGCACAACGTATCTTCGACACAGGCATACGCGAATCGGCGATTATTGGTAAGGGCTTAGGCCTCGCGATACGCGGTTTCCGCCCGATTGCTGAGATACAGTATCTCGATTACTTGATCTATGCGATGCCGGTATTGAGCGACGATCTTGCCAGCTTGAGCTACAGAACAAAAGGACGCCAGAGAGCGCCTTTGATCGTACGTACGCGTGGTCACCGTTTGGAAGGTATCTGGCACTCCGGGTCACCTATGTCGGTGCTATTAGGAGGGTTGCGCGGTATGCACATCTGCGTGCCTAGAAATATGACCCAAGCGGCCGGAATGTACAATACCTTATTGAATGCTGATGAGCCTGCTTTGGTTGTCGAATGCCTGAACGGTTACCGTTTGAAAGAGAAAATGCCGCACAATGTAGGCGAATTCACAGTGCCGATCGGAAAGGCTGAGTTATTGCGTGAGGGTTCTGACATTACGGTGGTTTCTTATGGCTCTACCTTGCGCATCGTGCAAGAGGCAGCGCTAGAACTAGAGAAGTTAGGGATTTCTATCGAGATTGTCGATGCACAATGCTTATCGCCGTTCGATCAGGATCATCTATGTAAAGCCTCGCTAGAGAAAACAAATAGATTATTAATCGTTGATGAAGACTTCCCTGGAGGTGCATCATCCTATATATTACACGAGATTCTAGAAGTTCAGGGGGGATACTATCTCTTAGATAGTCAACCTCGAACCTTAACAGCGAAAGCTCATCGCCCTCCATATGGTTCTGACGGTGATTATTTCACCAAACCAGCTGTTGACGATGTCGTAGAAGCTGCCTACAAGATTATGACAGATAGCCGGCCAAACGAGTATCCGCCATTATTTTCATAAAATAAATAAATTGTAAAAAAGGGAAGCTGTCTGTGAAGACAGCTTTTTTTTGTTAGAAATTGTCTGGTTTCGTTTCAAACCAGAAAAGAAAGGGAGAGTTTGTCTCGAACCAGGAAAGGAAGGATTTAAGGAGCAGCAGGATCTTACTCATCTTCATAGTCGAAAGTAGTTAAGTATCTAATCGTTAGACTAGATCCTGATAATCCTTAAATCCTTCCTTTCTTGGTTCAGACCAGATATAAGACCAAATCAACCTTTCTTTTGGTCAGACCCCTTGTAAAGCCCTTTCATACCCAATACAAACCCCAATCATAACCGCTCCGGAAGGGCTTTACATTGGGTTTGATAGACTTAAAAAAAGGATGCCTCTGCATTTAGGTCAGTTCTTCATATCGGCCATAACGAAGCGAGCTGCAGTCGATTTAATCAACGCAGCTCGTTTATATTATTTTTTTCTAAAGAGGATTTTAGCTATTGAATAGGCTTGCAGCTCCGATAATTGCTGCTTGCTCTTGAAATTTGCCGATTTCGATTTTGTAATTGCTCAATTGACTTTTATCAGGGAATATTTTGTCCCATGCCTTACTGATGTTTCCACCCATTATAAATTGATGGCAATTGTATTTCTTGCTGAAGAATAATAAGAAATCTAATAGTTGGTCTCGATACTCCGCTAATAATTGTTCAGTTTCAGAGCTGTCTTCGTGCTTTTCAAGAATCTCACGAAGACCAGACTCCTCAAGTCCGGTAAGTTCTTTAAATCGTTTGATAAACCAGCGTGTCACTAAGTATTCTTCGAAGATATCTTCTTGGTATGGGCTGTTCCATAGGTCGGCGTCGAAGGCTTTTTCACCATTATACCATACGGCAGAACCTAAGCCTGTGCCTAGGGTGATTCCAAGAATGCAATCCTCCTTGTCTAATCCACTACCATAAACTTCGCCTTGTAAAAACGCCGCAGCATCATTGATATAACGGATGTTTAGGTTATTAATACCGATTAAATCTTTGATTGGCTCCGTAACCGGCATCTGATACAGCTCGTCATATTTGGACTGTCCTTTCATCAGAGGGATGCCGTTTTCATAATCAAAGGGGCCGGGAGCAGCGATGCCAATGGCTTCAACGGGGCTGTCGACTTTGGATAAACAGTCCCTCATATTGCTCGTCCATTCTTGTAAAATCGATTTAGCTTCTGCTTTCGAATTTACATGCGAGCGGGTGATCGTATCTTCTAAGATAGTCCAATTACTACTGTCGACAATGGCGGAGGTAATGTGCGTTCCGCCAATATCACAAGAAAGAATAAGTTCGTTACTTGGCATTATGATAAGCTTCATATTTTAAGAGGTGGTCAGCGATCACCAATGCAGCCATAGCTTCGACAATGATTACCGCACGTGGAACAACACATGGGTCGTGACGACCTTTGCCAGATATTGTTGTGTCGTCGCCTTGCTCATTGATCGTTGCTTGATCTCTCATAATGGTTGCAACAGGTTTGAAAGCTGTTTTGAAAGTGATATCCATACCATTGGAAATACCACCTTGAATGCCTCCTGAAAAATTGGTTAATGTTTTTATTTTCGAGTCGTGATTTACAAATATATCGTTGTGTTCCGATCCCAGCATTTGTGATCCATCGAAGCCAGAGCCATATTCAAAGCCGTGAACAGCATTGATGCTCATCATAGCCTTTGCTAGATCTGCGTGCAATTTATCGAAAACCGGTTCTCCAAGACCTACTGGAACATTGCGGATGATCGTATTAATTCTACCACCTACCGTGTCGCCATTCTTGCGTACCTGATCGATAAATTCGGTCATTTCGGCCGCAGTGGCAGGGTCTGCGCAACGCACGATGTTGCTTTCGCGTTGTTCTAAGAGTTGTTGCAGATCCGAGGTGTCCAAATTCGGTGCTTCGAGCTTTCCTACGCCAGAAACGTGCGCAAATATTTCTATGCCACGTTGTTTTAAGAAAAGCTTGGCAATGGCTCCGGCAGCAACGCGTGCTGCGGTTTCTCTTGCCGACGAGCGACCGCCGCCGCGATAGTCACGTATGCCATACTTCGTCTGATAGGTATAGTCTGCGTGAGATGGGCGGAATTTGTCTTGGATATGCGAGTAGTCTTTAGATCGTTGGTCTTCGTTAGGAATAACAATGGCTATTGGCGTGCCTGTTGATTTGCCTTCAAATACGCCAGATAGAATCTGTGCAGTATCACTTTCCTTGCGTTGGGTGGTAATCTTCGATTGTCCAGGTCGGCGTTTGTCGAGTTCAGATTGAATAAATTCTTCATCAATTTCGACCAAAGGCGGACAGCCATCTAGTATAACGCCGATTGCTGCACCATGTGATTCGCCGAAAGTGCTAATCTTGAAAATATCCCCGAAAGTGTTTCCTGCCATAATTTGTAAATGCTCGTAAATATAAAAAAATGCGCGTAATAAAAAGGAGTAAATCGTGGAATAATATGCCTTATTCCACGATATGAAAACCCTGCTCAGCAAGGTGTTTCCAGAACGAGGGGTATGATTTCTCTACCACCTCAGGTTCTTCAATAGTTACTTGATCGAAAACTAATGCAAGAGGTGCGAAGGCCATAGCCATACGGTGATCTTCATAAGTTGCGATACTGATTTGTTCAGGCTCGAATACCTTGTCGGTCTTGAGGTGATAAACCTCGCCCTCGGCAATTAACTCCGCGCCGAACTTGCCGATCTCCTGCTGTAATGCCAAGATGCGGTCTGTTTCTTTAATTTTTAATGTTTCAAGGCCCGTAAAAGAGGTGTCTTTTCGCAATGCTGCAGCAACGACCACGACAGTCTGCGCGAGGTCAGGACATTCTTTGAAATCAAACAATGATTTCTTAGAGATCAGCCCTGATTTGCGTAAATGCAGACCATCTTTCTCAAAGGTTGAGGTGACCCCAAAGTGCGTCATGATATCGATTATTGCAAAGTCTCCCTGTAAGCTATGTTTTTTCAGTCCTGGTAGTACAATATGTGCTTCCTGTGCCAATGCGACCATCGCATACCAATATGATGCGGCGCTCCAATCCGGTTCAACATAAATTGTAGCGGGTTGGAAATCCTGCTTCTTGATGGCAATGCTTTGTTCCAGAAAGTCGTATTGTATTCCGGCTTCTTTCAACATTTCGAGCGTCATCGTTACATAGGGTCTCGATGTCAGTTCCCCTTCGATGTTGATCGTCAAACCTTTCTTTAAGGACGACGCAATCAATAGGAGAGAGGAGATATACTGGCTCGATATATTTCCTTGAATAGCAACCTGCTCTTTGCTTTGGAACATACCCCCTTCGATCTTCAACGGCGGAAAGCCGGATTTTTTCTCGTAGTGGATATCGGCGCCAATGGTTTTCAATGCATCGACTAGGATGCCGATCGGACGCTGTTGCATGCGCTCGGTTCCTGTTAGTATAAAGTTTCCTTTTACTAAGTTTAAATATGAAGTCAAGAAGCGCATGGCGGTTCCCGCAGGACCAATGTCAATAGTTTTAAACTCTTCAGTCCCTGTCTTTGCGATTTCCAATGCTGCCTGCAGAGTAACGGTATCAGCGGCTTCCGACAGGTTTTCCACTTTGACGATGCCATCGCTCAAAGCGCGGATAATAAGAGCACGGTTGCTCTCTGACTTGGAGCCAGTAAGTTGAACCGTGCCTCTAATAGTTTTTGATTGATGTGATAATATCAATTTCTCTGTTGTCATTATGCCTCCGCAACAGATTTAGCGTTCATGATTTCGTTTTGTTTGCGGATTGACTCGTTGTGCAATAACTCTAAGAATTTCACTGTGAATTCTTCGCCTAAGTTTAATGCTTTAGCAAGAGAAACGCGTTTTTGAACGATTTCATCCCAACGACTAACCTGAAGGATGGTTACATTATTATCTCTTTTGAACTCACCAATTTTCTCAGCAATCTTCATTCTATCGCCAATTTGTTTGATGATCTGGTCGTCAAGTTTATCGATTTGACCACGTAGTTCTGTTAATTTATCTTCGAAAGCCGGGTTGTTGGACTCAGGCTTACGCACAGAAATAGAATCTAATAAATCCGATAAAGCTGCAGGCGTAACTTGTTGTTTGGCGTCTGTCCATGCTACGGAAGGGTCAATATGCGACTCGATGATCAAGCCTTGCATATCCATATCCATTGCTTTTTGTGTTACGTAAGGGATAAGCTCACGGTTACCACAGATATGGCTAGGGTCGTTGATGATCGGAAGATCAGGAGCGATTGTTTTCAATTGAATGGCAAGATCCCACATTGGTTCATTACGGAACGCCGTTTTTTCATAAGATGAGAACCCACGGTGGATAGCTGCCAATTTCTTGATACCCGCACGGTTAATACGCTCTAAAGCACCGATCCATAAAGAAAGGTCAGGGTTTACCGGGTTTTTAACTAATACCGGAACATCTACGCCCTGCAATGCATCAGCAATTTCTTGTACCGTAAATGGGTTTGCTGTTGAACGCGCACCAACCCAAAGGATGTCGATACCTGCCGCAAGGGCTTCTTCCACATGTTTTGCAGTAGCTACTTCCGTTGCTGTTAATAAGCCGGTTTCTTCTTTAGCACGTTTCATCCACTCCAAACCGATACTGCCGATACCTTCGAATTCGCCTGGACGAGTACGAGGTTTCCAAATACCAGCACGAAGTACATTGACTTTGCCCGTGTTGGCTAATAAATGAGCAGTAGAAACTAATTGTTCTTCCGTTTCTGCGCTACAAGGTCCTGCGATGATTAAAGGTTTGTCTCCAATTTCAATCCATGAATTCAAAGGAAGAATGTCTAATGAGTGTTTCATCTTATTTGCGTTTGTGTTGTTACTTATTTAATTAGATTTAGATTTTTTCGTTTTTCAGGTATTCGCCCATGATGCTGAAGTTGACCGTATGTTTCAATACTTTACGGATAGCAGCATCATAATCTGCTTGTTTTTTCCATTCTACGTCTACATAGAAGTCGTATTCATTGCGACGACCTACAACAGGCATCGATTGGATTTTGCTAAGGTTGACATTTTGCTCCGCGAAGCATTGCAATACAGCAGCTAATGCACCAATGGCGTGCGAAGTTTGGAAGGATAGCGATGCTTTATTCGCATTTTTGATTTCCTGTACCTCATTGGAAAGAATGAGAAAGCGTGTTGAATTTTTCTTGTTGGTTTCAATGCGTTTCTCTATGATTTCCATACCGTATACCTTTGCGGCAGCTTCGCTAGCAATAGCAGCCGTATTCGTTAATTTCTCTTCGACGATCTTTTTCGCACATGCCGCCGTATCCATTCCTTCTTTGATGGTCCAGTCAGGGTGCTCGCTTAGGAATTCATCACATTGGCGGATAGCGATAGGGTGGGACTCGACGAATTTGATGTCGCTTAATTTAGTGCCCGGCAATGCTAATAAGTGCTGCTGGATGTTTAAATGCACTTCGCCGATGATGTGAAATCTGTAGTCGCGAAGGAGGTTGTAGTTTGGAAGAATGCTTCCTGCAATTGAGTTTTCGATTGCCATGACCACGTAGTCAGCTTTGCCTTGTTTTAGTAGTTCGCAAGTCTTTTTGAAAGACTCACATTCTAAAGTTTCGATATCCCTGCCGAAATATTTGTAGGCAGCTTCTTCATGGAAGGAGGCTTTAACTCCTTGGATAGCAATCTTTATCTTTTCACTCATGTTGTTTTTTATTCGGTATTAAATCAAAAAAAAGAGGTCCCAAATTACTTTGGGACCTCTAAATATATCTTTCCATATACTACATACTAGTCCCTGCTCTTATCGCTAAAATAAAAGTGCCAGAAATAAGTATATGTGTTCTTTGTGTTCATTCCCTTAATGTTATGGCTCAAATATAGAGGTAAAATTGATAAGTGCAAAATATTTTTAAAAAAAATGTGAAATATTGTGTTTTATGATCGAAATAATTCGTGTTTTTATGCTATAAAAATGAGTAAAAATTGACGTAAAATTATGTTGTTTTTATATAAAAAATAGGGTTATTATTGTTGTTTATTTTATCTTAGAATTTGCAAACTATTGATAATAAGATTATTGATAAAATAATATGTTTTATTTCTCTTGTAAAAATACGTTCTGTTTTCTAGGTAAAAATGGGTGTAAAAATGAGTTTTTTTCGGCTAAAAATAATCGGTTTTTTATTAAATTTTATCATCGAAAAAAACTGATGTTTTCATGTTGAAACATCTAGTTTTCGAAATATTCTTAACTCGATCGCGTCTAGCGAACTGATTTAGATATCTTTGTTCGGCCATAAACTGGTCTGAGTTTACAATAGAATATTGTCGATATGTTGTTTGTTTTAATATCTGTCTTTTGTTCGGTAACCGTAGCCGTTATCATTAAGATTGCACGCGAAAAGGGTGTTAATTATCTTCAGTTGTTGGTGTGGAATTATCCAGTCGCGCTGTTGATGACTTATTTCGTGTTAAAACCCGAGTTGATTGTCTGGAATAGTTCGCTTCCATGGAACCTTTATATTCCCCTTGGTTTCCTATTGCCAACAATCTTTATTTGTATCGCGATGTCTATTCGATACGGTGGGATCGTTAAAACGGAGGTCGCGCAAAGGCTTTCGCTTTTTATTCCCTTGTTGGCGGCATTCCTCTTTATGGGGGAAAAGATTGTTCCCAAAAATCTAATCGGTATTGGGTTTGGCTTGCTTGCAATCGTATTCTCCATTGGATGGAATAAGCAGAACACGAGCAATGAAAGGAACTATTGGGTATTTCCCTTAATGGTCTTCGTCGGGATGGGGATCATCGATATTCTTTTTAAACAGATTGCATTATTGGCGGGCATTACTTACATGTCGTCGTTATGGATTGTTTTCGTATTGGCATTGGGTTTTGCTCTATTATTCTTGTGTTATCTATTGTTCATCAAAAAACAGGCTTTGGATGTTCGTGCTGTTGCCTATGGTGGAGTATTGGGATTGTTCAATTTTGGAAACATCGTCTTTTATATGAAGGCGCATAAGGCATTGCCGGAGAATCCGTCTTTAGTTTTTACGGCGATGAATATCGGCGTAATCTCTGTTGGAGCACTTGTTGGGGTTTTGCTGTTTCGAGAAAAACTTAGCAATTACAATAAAATTGGGGTACTTTTGGCGATCATATCCGTATTATTAATAGCATTGCTGTGAGTTTATTCGACGATACCTATAGAACCATTGCGGAACCCGCAGATGGAATTTTTAGAGATAAAGGAAGTAAATTTATCGCCTACGCTTATCCTTTTCGGGATGAGAATAAATTGAAAGAGATTATTGCGCAATTGAAAGCCGAGCATCCCAAAGCTCGACATCATTGCTGGGCATATCGCCTTACGCCCGATCGGAGTATCTTCCGCGTCAATGATGATGGGGAACCTTCCGGCACGGCGGGACGCCCCATTTTAAATGTATTGCTCTCGCAAGATATAACGAATGTATTGGTCGTCGTGGTGCGTTATTTCGGTGGCACCTTATTGGGAGTGCCGGGCTTGATAAATGCCTATAAAACAGCGACACAAGAAGCTATCGACGTAGCGGAAGTCGTGGAGCGAACAGTAAATGATGTCTATGCCGTTCATTTTGATTATTTGCAGATGAACGATGTGATGAAAATCGTGAAGGAATATGATCTAAAAGTACTTAGTCAAAACTTTGATACAACCTGTACAATTCATGTAGAAATGCGTAAATTACAGGTAAACGAGGTTGTCGGAAAATTGGACAACATCGAGGGGATTGAAGTAGACTATTTACGGACCATATGATTAACGATTCTGAACTGATTATCAATGCTGATGGGAGCATCTATCATCTTAATTTAAAACCTGAAGACATTGCAGACACGGTTATCTTTGTTGGAGATCCCGACCGCGTAGCTGAGGTATCTAAGTATTTCGATAATATTGAAGTTAGAAAAGGAAAGCGTGAGTTCATTACACATACTGGCTTTCTTGGCGATAAGCGACTTACAGTAATCTCGACTGGAATAGGTACTGATAATATCGATATTGTCTTGAATGAACTGGACGCTTTAGTGAATATTGACTTTGAAACAAAGACGCTGAAGGAGGAGATTAAATCCTTAGATATTATTCGTATTGGGACTTCGGGTTCTATTCAAGGAAATATTGCCATTGGAACTGTTTTGGCCAGCGAATATGCGATTGGCTTTGATACGTTGATGCAGTACTATAAGAAACCCTATACCGAAACCGAAACAGCCATACAAGCGGCGGTAATCGATAGTTTTGAAGACCTCACCTTTAAACCTTACGTAGGACATGCTTCAGAGAAGTTGTTAGCGAAGTTTGCATTTGATATGCCTAAAGGTGTTACGATGACTGCGCCTGGCTTCTACGGCCCCCAAGGACGATCCTTAAGGACGAATAATTCCTATCCACAATTAATAAAGCACGCGAATCAGTTTGCTGTCGGCCAAAGAAAGATTACGAATCTGGAGATGGAAACAGCGGGGATCTACGCGTTGAGCAATATGCTTGGGCATCATGCGATTTCGATCAATGCTATTTTGGCGAGTCGGGTTCAAGAAACATTCTGTGAAAATCCGCAGGAAATCATCGATAATGCAATCAAAATGGTGCTAGATCGTATTTAGATCCCGACGGTTCCTTTTCTTGAGGAATCGAAGCGCAACAAAATAAACAATAATATTGTAAACGACCATAACGAGGAACCTCCATAACTAATGAAAGGCAATGGAATCCCGATAACTGGTACTAAACCGATGGTCATGCCGATATTGATAAAGAAGTGGAAGAATAGGATGGAGGCTACGCCATAGGCGTAGATCCTAGCGAAGGCCGTCCGCTGTCGTTCTGCAATATTCACAATGCGCAGCAGCAAGGTCAGATAGATGGCTGTCAATACGACCGATCCTACGAATCCCCATTCCTCACCGATGGTACAGAAAATAAAGTCGGTACTTTGCTCAGGTACGAAGTTGTATTTTGTTTGAGTGCCCTGAAGGTAACCTTTGCCGAATAACTGTCCGGATCCAATTGCTATTTTCGATTGGTTTAAGTTATATCCACCACCTCTTGGATCGTCGATTTTTCCCAAGACAATGTCGATACGATTTCTTTGGTGCGGCTGCAATATTTTCTCGTATGCGAAGTCGACACATAATACATAGACGGATGAAGCAACAAATAGAATGGCCATGTTGATGACGTTCTTCCGCTTTTTCCGCATCGTGAATGCAAAGAAACCGCAGATTAAAGCGATGCAGCCGATAATGATCCATTGGTTGATCAATAACGCTATGACGAACAAGAAGATCGCTAAACCGCCAATAATTAAAAATCCGGTGCTCAAATATCCTTCCCTATAGAATACAAAGGTTAGCGAGAAGAATGCCAATGCAGAACCAGTATCCGGTTGCAGCATAACTAACGCTACGGGAAATAGGACAATACATGCCCCAACGAATAGGGTCTTTAGATTCGGGTTCTTGTTGGTCTGATTACTGAGATAGTAGGCTAGTGTTAAACAGGTGGCGAGTTTTCCAAACTCCGAGGGCTGAAGACGGAAGCTTCCCAATGGGATCCAAGCCTGATTTCCTGCGACGTTTCTACCTACCACCAACACAAGGATTAAGAGCAGAACGACAATAAAATAGATTATCGGTGCAGAAGACATAAAGAAGCGGGAATCGATAATAAGGATACAGATCCCGATGATTAATGCCGTAAAGATATATATGGATTGCTTGCCGTAGTTCGTGGCGAGGTTGAAAATCCCGGGGTTTTCCGGATCGTAGACCGCGGCATGAATATTAAACCAACCAATAAGACATAAGGTGAACCACAGTAGGATGGTTATCCAGTCAATTCGTCCGAAAAAGCTTTTTTCTTGAAGGCTATTCATGTGTTCTTCTCACTTGGCTATGATGTACTAATACTGCGCTTTGTTCTTTTTTCGGGTCTCGTGCTGCAGACTTTAAGGGTGCTGTCGTTTTATTTTTTGTACTATCCTTCGGGTTTTTAGTGCTGTCTTTTTTGACTTCGGTTTCCTTCGGTTTCTTCGGCTTCGGAAGAAGATTAGCATTATAAACGCGATCTTGGATATACTTCGGTAAGGTGATGGTATCTTTCAAGTATTTCTCAACGAGCATAGATGCAATCGGAGCTGCCCAAGTACCACCATAACCAGCATTCTCTACGAAGACAGCGATTGCGATTTTTGGGTTATGACGAGGTGCAAAAGCAAAGAATACAGCATGGTTTTCCCCGTGCGGGTTTTGTACAGTTCCTGTCTTTCCGCACATCTCTATCCCTGGAATACGTGAGGCTGCGCCTGTACCGCCCTGATTGACCGCTTGGCTCATGCCTTCGATCACTGGCTCGTAATATTTGGCATCAACACCGGCAAATATCTTTTCGGTAAACTCTTCTTTGACGATCTTTTTCTCTCCGATTCCTTTGATTAGGTGCGGACGATAATAGAATCCACGGTTGGCAACAATTGCCATAATATTCGCCATTTGCAAAGGCGTAATACCTAGCTCTCCTTGCCCGATGGATAGGGAGATGTTATATCCTGAACGCCAAGAGCCATTGCCGTAGCGCTTTGTATAAAAATCTGAGGTAGGAACCAATCCTGGTTTTTCTCCTGGAAGGTCAATCCCTAAGCGATGTCCTAGACCAAACTTACCAAGCGCTTCACGCCAAAGGTCATATGCTTTCGGTCCACTCATCCCTCTGGAATCAATCATCTTGGCATATACATAGCCGTAGTAGGTATTGCAGGACATTTTGATGGACTTCACTAATCCTGTGGCACCATCGACGTGGGTACAGCGCATAATCGCGCGACCGCCGCCATAGCGATAACCACCAGGACAATAAAATACCGACTGTTCATTGATAACGCCCGCTTGTTGTCCCGTCAATGCTGCCACGACTTTAAATACCGAGCCTGGAGGGTAGGAGGCCTGTATTGGGCGGATAAACATGGGTTTCGTCTCGTCGTAGAGCAACTTCATATAGTTATTGCCCAAGTCGCGACCAACCATCATATTCGGATTGTAGGAAGGACTGCTGACGAAGGTTAAGATTTCACCCGTCGAAGGCTCGATAGCTACGACTGATCCCAGCTTATTCTTCATCATTTTCTCTGCTAACACCTGCAGGTCTTTATCTAGGGAGGATACCAGTCCATCACCTGTAACAGCGACCGTATCGTATTTTCCCTCCATAAAACTTCCCTTCGGTCTGTTCAACGCATCGACCATTTGGTTCTTAACACCTCGTTTGCCGCGTAAAAGATCCTCATAAGCTCTTTCTACGCCGGAAGCACCGATATAATCACCAGGGCGGTAAAAGCCATCTGACTTTTCGATATCTCGCTCGTTGACCTCTTGGATGTATCCGAGGAATTGCGCAGCGATACTGTCCGGATAACTTCTAACGGTACGGTTTTGATAATAGAATCCTCTAAACTTATATAGATGTTCTTGAAACTTCGCGAAGGTTATCGAGCTGACCTGTTTCATAAACTGCGAAGCGCGATAGGGCGAATGCGCCTTTGCTTTCTTCATGCGTGTATTGAAATCGGCTGTGTCGATATTTAATAGATTGCAAAGCAAGACGGTGTCGATATCTTTGACCTCTCTCGGGGTCACCATGATATCATATACCGGCTCGTTTTGAACAAGTACCTGTCCGTCGCGGTCTAAAATAACTCCACGAGCAGGATAGACAATAACCTTCCGCATCACATTATTGTTGGCCGATAGCAGATACCGGTCATCGATAATTTGCAGATAGAAAAGCCTTGCGACTATAACCAATGCAATGGCTATGAAGATTCCTTGAATGACGAATTTACGGTTGAAGAAACTATTATTCATGAATGAAATGACCGTAACAAATGTTAATTACCTAATAAGCGCGATTTCCTTTTGTAGAACAATAAACTCATCAGGATGATCAGCAATATCGTGAATATGGAGCTTAACAAAATGCTGAATAAAGTGCTCAGATAATTGTTAAAGCTGAAATATTCCACGTGCAACAATACGATATGATGAATTAAAGTACCTATGGAAATATAAGAAAAAAACCACTTATTTCCCATTATGCCTAATGAAGGGGTTTCGAAGGAACCCTGAACATCGACGTCTAGGGTGATGTTAAAGAAGAATGTTCTGAACCATACCAAAGCAACGGAAGCCGCTGCATGTACTCCTATGGTATCATAAAAGGCATCCACTGTCAGTCCGGTCAGAAAAGCAATAAGATATAATATAAAATTGGGAGTACCGATTGGTAACAAAAAGATAATAAGAATATACGGAAATGGAGTCGCAAGGTTATAATATCCAATGTTCTTGAACAAGACTACCTGCATTGCAATCAATACAATGAAGCGAACGATATTGAAAATAAAAACTTTACCCATTGTTGTCTTCCGTCAGCTCCTCTAACTGATTCTTTTCATTTTCCAGCAGATCTTTTACCACATAAACATGGTTCAAGTTGCTGAAGTTCGTTCTTAATTTAATGCGCACATCTAAAAAGCTTTCACCAGATTGTATTCCTGTCTCTTCCACCGAGCCGATCTCAATCCCTTTAGGGAATAAAGAGAACCCCGATGTATAGATCTTTTGTCCCTTCTGAACTTTTACGTGATTCGGGATATCCTTTACCATCGCATATTGTGGGTCTACATTATTTCCCCACACTAAGGCACCAAATACATTGGTCGTGTCCAGGGTCACTGAAATACGCGTGTCGGGATGGAGTAGGGACTGTATGGTGCTAAAATGTGGAGATACATTCAAAACAATGCCTACCACACCATTGGATGTAATAACGCCAAGTCCTTTCTGGACGCCATCGAGTGCTCCTTTATTGATCGTAATGAAATTACTCTTCTGATGTATACTGTTGTTTACAACCTCACCCATTACGAATTGATAACGGTTTTCTTCAATTGAATCTTGTAATGAAATGGAATCGACAGTGTCTTTTAAGATGTAGTTCTGTAATTGCTGACGTAATAATGCGTTCTCCTGTGCTAAATTCTTGTTCGCTTCATCCAAAGCTAGATAGCTCTTCCACGAATTTAATTTGTCGTAGAAAGAACCCACAACGACATTGGAAGAGTTGATAAAGGACGAACGTTGATAGCGATTATTTTGAACAACCAAGATTAAAGCAACAGTAAAGAAGAGTACAAACCAAAAGAAGGCATTGTATCTAACCAAGAAAAGCCAAAGGTTTTTCATTCTTGTTGTCTTTTAATAGCTACGCGATATAACGTTTAAAAAGAACATTATATCGCGCAACGAATAAATATATCTCAGTTTATTATTACTGCATTAAGAACTTGAAGCGTCCTATATTTTTCAACGCAATACCTGTACCTCTTACTACGGCGCGAAGTGGATCTTCTGCAACATGTACTGGTAACTTAGTTTTTGCTTGAATACGCTTGTCTAATCCTCTTAATAAAGCACCACCACCAGTCAAATAGATACCAGTTTGATAAATATCTGCGGATAGTTCCGGAGGGGTAATCTCTAATGCTTTAAGGATAGCTTCTTCAATTTTAGAAATTGATTTGTCTAAACAGTGTGCAATCTCGGTATAAGAAACCGTAATCTGTTTAGGAATACCGGTCATAAGGTCACGACCTTGAACAGCGAAATCCTCAGGTGGGTCGGTAAGCTCAGGTAGAGCAGCACCAACTTCGATTTTGATTTTCTCCGCTGTACGGTCTCCAATCATGATGTTATGCTGACGACGAATGTATTGAACGATATCAGAGTCGAAGTTGTCTCCGGCAACACGGATAGATTGGTCGCATACAATACCAGATAGCGCAATTACAGCAATTTCCGTAGTACCACCACCAATATCGATGATCATGTTTCCAACAGGCTCTTCAACGTCAATCCCGATACCAACAGCAGCAGCCATAGGCTCGTGGATCAAATAAACCTCTTTTGCTCCTGCAATCTCCGCAGAGTCACGAACAGCGCGTTTCTCAACCTCCGTAATACCGGAAGGTATACAAACGACCATGCGTAAAGATGGGAAGAACCAACTCTTACCATTATTTACTAGTTTAACCATACCGCGAATCAAGTGCTCAGCAGCCGTAAAATCTGCTATAACACCATCACGTAATGGTCTTACCGTTTTTATATTATCGTGAGTTTTTCCCTCCATTTGCATAGCCTGACGACCAATCGCAATCACTTTGTTTGTCGTGCGGTCGAAGGCAACTATCGAAGGTTCATCAACTACTACTTTATCATTGTGAATGATTAGGGTGTTAGCTGTACCCAAGTCTATTGCAACTTCTTGCGTAAACCAATTAAAAAGCCCCATTTATATGTGAAAGTATAATTAAAAATTTTATGCAAACCTAATGAAAAAAAATGGTTTTTAAATAATTACTCCCTGAGAAAAATCATCTTTTAACTAAGCCATTTAACAATGATTTACAATCTGGTAGAAATAACGTATCAGTTGGTTTTTTTATTGTATGGATACGCCGATGTAATAGTTAAAAGTGTCAACCCCAATGCTTTCTTTTGTAAGCCCATCTAGTCGCATCAGCTTGAACTTACTGGTTGGTTTTATCAATTGACGTTTACCATCTTTATCAAAAATATGTACCGGCATATCAAAGTTTTCCACTTCTGAAATCCAGCGGATCATGAATACTCCAGGGCTATTTTCAATGATCTCTAGGGTCGGTATGCTTTTGTGTTGAACATACTGTTCGAAAACCTTCGTCAGGTCGATTCCACTTTGCTCATTCATGTAATTTAGGATGTCTTGATAATCGACCGTCTGATGATAGAATTTTGCATTCATTCCGCGTAGTAAAGATCGCCACTTTTCATCGTCATCGATCATGGTGCGGATCATATTGTGCAGAACGCCGCCCTTGTTATACATGTCGCCCGAACCTTCCTTATTTACGTTATATGGGCCCTGAAGCGGGATATCATTTTGAATGCCGCGTCGATTCCCATTGACATAAGCTTGACTCGCCTTTTTACCGTAAAAATAATCGATAAAAAGTGCTTCGGAATAGTTCGTGAAACTCTCATGTATCCACATATCGCCTAGGTCTTTGGCTGTGATGTTGTTTCCAAACCACTCATGTCCAGACTCGTGGACAACAATGAAGTCCCATTTTAGACCCCATCCTGACCGTGAGCCATCGCTTCCCAAATAGCCGTTCTTATATTTGTTACCATAGGCAATTGCACTCTGATGCTCCATTCCTAAATGGGCAGTTTCTACAAGTTTATAGCCATCCTCATAAAAAGGATAGGGACCAAACCAGTGTTCGAATGCCTTCAGTGTTTCGTTTGCATTCTTTTTCAGATGTTCAATCTTATCTTTGTTTTCCTGCAATACATAATAGTCTAACGACAGCGGGCCTTTTTCGCCAGCGTAAGTCTCTTGGAAATGCGCATAATCGGCAATATTTAAAGCGATATTATAATTGTTGATTGGATTGTCTACTTTCCAATGGTACTTGGTATATCCGCCCTTCATCTTCTCGGTTTTAACCAATCTGCCGTTCGACACATTCATCAATCCGTTGGGAACTGCTACAGAAATCAACATGCTATCCACTTCATCGGATTGATGGTCCTTGTTCGGCCACCATACGCTCGCACCAAGCCCCTGACAAGCCGTTGCTACCCAAGGCTTACCCTGACTATCTTTCTTCCAATCAAAGCCTCCATCCCAAGGCGCACGTGTCGCCTGAATTGGATTGCCCGAATAATGTACAGTAAAAGAGTCTAATTTTCCTTTCTCTATATAATCTGGAAAAGTGACGAAGACCGCATTATATTCTCGCGTAAAGGAAAGCGATTTACCGCGGTACTCCACCTTGTCGACCGATAGATTGTCGAATAAATCAAATTGAAGCTTATTGAAGCGATCTACGGCTGCAAACTTAAATAGATTGCTGCCAGAGATAAACTTATTATCAATATCAACTTTCACATCCAGGTGATAATATTTGATGTCATAGCAGGTGCGTAGGGGAGTAAGTTCTCCGCGTAATGAATCTGCTTTGGTATATATTTCTTTTGCCTTCATCAGTTGCGCCTGTGGCGCTGAAATGCCAGAAAGCATCGCTAAACCGATGAATAACGGTTTCAAATTGATCATAAATAGACTTTTAAATTAATTTAAGCATTAAGCGTTCGACTTGCGATTATTGAAGTAGGTCGTAATCTCCTCTAACGAAAAAGCATTCAGACATCTTTCCGCAGATAGACCTCCCTTTCTTGCCACGTAGATGCCGAATTCCATATCCAGGAAGCCTTCCTTGCGGTGAGCATCCGGGTTTACTGAAAGTAAAACTCCTTTATCTAAAGCGTATTGATGCCAACGCCAATCTAGGTCTAAGCGAAGAGGATTTGCGTTGATTTCAATCACAACATTGTTCGCTGCGCATGCGTCGATCACTTTCTTAAAATCGATTGGATAGCCCGCGCGAGACAAGAGTAATCGGCCCGTAGGATGTCCTAGCATTGTGGTGTAGGGGTTTTCGATTGCTTTGATCAAGCGCGTGGTCGCCTTTTCTTCATCCATCTTTAAGTTGCTATGGATAGAGGCAACAACGAAGTCAAACTTTGCTAACACGTCATCGGGATAATCGAGAGAGCCGTCGGAAAGAATATCCGACTCAATGCCCTTGAATATTTTGAAGGGTGCCAGTTCTGCATTTAATCTGTCGATCTCCGCCCATTGTTGTTCTAAGCGCTCGATAGAAAGACCATTTGCATAGACCGCGGTCTTGGAGTGATCACATATACCTAAGTACTCCATCTTCAATTCATCACGAAGATATTGCGCCATTTCTTTTAAGCTGTGAACCCCATCGCTATAAGTCGAGTGGTTATGCAGCGAGCCTTTCAGATCAGCATAAGTAATTAAACGAGGAAGGGCGCTGTTTTTTGCAAGCTCGATTTCATTCGTTCCTTCGCGCAGCTCGGGTTCAATATAAGCTAAGCCCAATGCTGAATAGATGGCATCCTCGCTATCTAATGATGGTATTTCTCCAAAGCCCTTTAATAGTTCAATATGCAAAGCAGAGCCGGTAGTCAATAGCAAATTCTTAGCGAAGTCATCCGTCTTGCTCAGGTGGACCTTAAAAGGCGTATTATTTTCGTCACGAAAGTTAAGGGTCAAGTGTTCAGTGTCGACGGCAAACTCATTATCAAGCGCTCTAATCGCTTCTATGGCGACTTCGTTTGGCGCGTCAGTAATAAGCTCCACATGTTGTAATACCTCCGCTTTGCGACGGAAATCACCCGTAAATTCTACCTGATAATCTTTCAAGCTTGCCTTCAGTGAAGCAAGGATCGTATGAGCAGAGTTTAAGACTTTAGCAAACAAATACCAACCCTGATTGGCAATCGAGAATTCGATCGCCTTCTTGATGTCTTCTTGCGTCTTTAATCCAAACCCTTTCGCTTCGACCAATCTATTCTCATTGCAAGCATAATATAGTTCGCCGACTGACTCAATTGCCAGATCATTCCAAATAATTTGAATCTTCTTAGGGCCTAATCCTTTTATCTTCAGCATTTCAACAATACCCTCAGGCGTTTTCTCCAACAACTTCTCCAAATCAGGGAAAGTTCCTGTCGTTATCACCTGCATAATCTTTTCGGCGGTGCTTTTCCCAATATTCGGTTGCTCGCTAAGCTCTTCTAGATTAGATCCGCTAGCAGCAAACGGCAATTTGTCGATACGAAAGGCAGCGCCTGCCATAGCTTTTGTTCGGAAAGGATTCTCATTGTGAAGCTCCATAAGCTGTCCACATAATTTGAATACTTTAGCTATGTCTTTATTTGTCATGATGATGTTGTTGGTGAAACTCAAAAATACAAATCTTATTTCAATAAAAGCTTTGCAGGATTTGTTGGAGCAGTAATAGCTGGCGCATGGACTACAAACCATCTGAAAGCCACCTTACATAAAAAATCCTGAGGCGGGGAACCTCAGGATTTTTACCAAACCAATTATTAACCTAAATTATGAAATTTTTACTCTTTTACTTTTTACTACACTAATAACGCAATACTGATGCCTTTCGTCTCAACAACGGGTCAGATTAACATCTTTTAACAGATCAGCCTCTCAAAGACCCTAGATAGCAATAAAAAAGGCTATCTATTTCTATAGACAGCCTTCTCATATGTTTAGTTTGTTTTGTTTTCAATTATTGTTGTTCAGAAACCGATACAACAGGTTTGCTCGGCTCCGGGCGATTGTATTTGTGGATAATTAAACGGATACCTGAGTTTCTCGTTAAGAATTTAATTGTCCAGTTCACAAAAGTAACCACACGATTTCTGAATCCAAATATAGAAACTAAGTGAACAAACATCCAAGTAGCCCAAGCTAAAAATCCTTTCATGTGGAAGTTGCCCAAATCTACAACCGCTCTAGCACGTCCGACAGTGGCCATTGAACCCTTGTCAAAGTATTTAAAGTTTTCAGTGCTTTGTTTATTTAAGGAGTTGATAATATGTCCTGCAACATACTTACCTTGTTGTTGAGCAACAGGTGCTACACCTGGCAATCCTCTCGGATTTTCGTCCGTTATCAATGCTGATACATCACCGATAGCATATATATCATTCTCACCCTCTACACGGCACTGCTCATCGATCTTGATGCGGTTACCACGTTGGATGATCTCTTCTTTAATCCCTGTTGGCATCTGTCCCATCACACCAGCACCCCAAATCACCGTTTTTGTAGGGATTTGTTCACCAGAAGATAAGGTCACAGTGTTACCGTCGTATCCATTAACCGTGGTGTTCAAAACGATATTAACACCGAGTTCTTTCAAATAACGCTCCGCATCGCGGGAAGACTTCTCTGAAAGTGCACCTAAGATTTTTCCAGTACCCTCTACCAAGTGGACTTTCATCTCATAAGTAGACAATTCCGGATAGTCGATCTTAAGCATGTGTTGCTGATATTCGGCAATCGCCCCAGAAAGCTCAACACCTGTAGGTCCACCACCAACAACTACGAAATTCAAATAACGCTCGCGGTCAGAGGCATTTTTACGTAATACTGCTTCCTCTAAGTTCTGCAATAGGTAACTACGAATATTGAGTGCCTCTACAATGTTTTTCATTGGTAAGGCGTATTTCTCAACTTCTTTATTGCCGAAGAAATTCGACGTAGCACCCGTAGCAACAACTAAGTAATCATAGTCGTAATCTGCAACAGATGTCTGTACGATTTTGTTAGCTGTATCAATATGAAGTACTTCTGCTAATCGGAAACGGAAGTTCTTTTGGTTCTTGAACATCTTCCGAATAGGGAACGAGATAGAATCTGACGCCAATGTCCCGGTAGCAACTTGGTACATCAAGGGCTGAAAAGTATGGTAGTTGTTTCGGTCTATCAGTAAAACCTCCACCTCTTTGTTCTTCAATTGTCTCGCAACTTCAACACCACCGAATCCAGCTCCAATTACGATAACTCTAGGAAAGTTTCTTTCAGAACGATTTAATAACATAATGCTCTCTTGTTATAAGAATTTTAAAATAAGGCACAAATATCCAACATTTTATCGTCTAATTCATTAAAATATTACATTATTTTAAGTTTAAACGATTGTTAATTGCCGGAATTGAATCTATTTATCTTCTAATCAGTAGTTTACATTATGTCTATTTAGTGTTAAAAATACACTATCAAATCGCTACTGCAAACTACCTCGAATTTTTACCCTTAAGCCCTCATTACTATTGTTTAACCTTAATTGGCAGGCAAGCCTGCTCGAATCGGTTAAATCGGGCAAAGTATCTAACATGTCCAACTCCTGATCTTCTGGCTCGGACAAGTTCTCAGCACCTTCTAAAACCTCCACATGGCAGGTCGCGCATAAAGCCATTCCGCCACAGGTAGCTAAGATGTCGTACTCCGAAGCCTTCAAGATTTCCATTAGGCTTAAGTTGATGTCCGTAGGGACTTCAACCGTCCTTGTTGTTCCGTCGCGATCTTCGACTTCAATGTTAATGATATTCTCCATAGTTAAAACGCATTGATACCATTAACGGTAGTGTATTTAAAGCTTAATTTCTGATCCGGATAAACATACTTGAATGCCGATTGCGCCATTAATGCGGCTTCGTGGTAACCACATAGAATCAGCTTCAATTTACCTGGATAAGTATTGATATCCCCAATTGCAAAAATGCGTTCAATATTTGTCGAATAGTCAAATGTGTTGACCTCGATCGCATTCTTATCGATTGTCAATCCCCAGTCGGCAATTGGTCCAAGCTTCGGACTCAATCCATACAATGGAATGAAATGATCCGTAGGAACAATAACTTCTTCTTTCGCTTTATTTAGCAAGTGGATACTCTCTAAGGTTCCATTTCCATCCAGCTTTTGCAGATTATGAGAAAGCAACAAATTTATCTTTCCATCCTGCGCCAGGTTAAAGACTTTCTCTGCGGAATCTGGTGCTCCGCGGAAGCTATCGCTTCGGTGAACTAAAGTCACTTCCTTGGCAATGTCTGCTAGGAAGATCGTCCAGTCTAATGCCGAGTCGCCACCTCCTGCTATCACAATACGTTGATCTCTGAATCGCTCAGGGTTCTTCACCATATAATGAACATTCTGGCCCTCAAAACGTTCTAAGTTTTCTAATTCTGGCTTTCTAGGTTCGAAACAGCCCAAACCACCAGCGATTACTACCACTTGGCAGTGGATAACTGTACCTTCGGTTCCAATGACATAATACGAGCCGTCATCTAATTTCTGTAATTGATCGACGCGCTCACCTAGTGTAAAAGTAGGGTGGAAGGGAGCAATCTGCTCCATCTGATTGTCGATTAACTGCTGCGCAGTAATACTTGGGTAACCTGGGATATCGTAAATAGGCTTGTGCGGATAGATCTCTGACAGCTGACCTCCAATCTGAGGCAATGCATCGATCAAATGACATCTCATCTTCAACAAACCGGCTTCAAATACTGCAAATAGACCAACTGGTCCTGCTCCGATGATACAAATATCTGTTGTAATCATATCTATTTTGTTTCTAGATTATTATAAATAGTGTTCAATATTCTCGTAAAATGGTCGAAATCTTCCTGCGAAAGGTTCTCCCATGCTTTCATCCTAAATTCTTTAACTAAAGGAGCCAACGCTTCTACTTTTGCCTTCCCTGCTTCCGTTAGATGTAAAAGCAAACAACGGCGATCTGTAGGATGTTCAACGCGGACAACATAGCCCTTTTTCAAGAGAAGGTCAATGATTCTCGTCATTGTAGGTTGGTCCTTTCCGCACAATTCCGCTAATTCCCGATGCGTATGATCCGCATCCTCGTACAAGGTTTTCAATACAGACCATTGATCGACCGTCAAATCAATGCCATGAGCAGCAAATGAACCTTGCGCAAACTGCTTCACACGACGAGCCGTCTGATCTAAAATGAAAGAATATTGATTAAATGATTCCGTTAGCATAACAATTATTAGTATGTCAAGTAAAGCTAAAGAATATTTGTGTGATAACAGATACTCAACGAAGTTTTGACATAGAATTAACTTTAACGCTGAGGGTAGGCGGGGGAAAGATTCAGAAATGCGCTGGACATAAAAAAAGCTGTCTTTCGACAGCTTCTTCATATATTTTTGATAGCGGGATCACTATCCGTAAATCCATTTGAAATTATATTGCTTCTCAGGAATACTCATTCTATCCGCCAAGCGTATTAGACGATCAGGAAGACGCATTAAATAATCTCTAGCTTTCTCGCCCTTTTCGTTCAGCCCGGAAACTTGATCGATTTTCCAATCAGCAATAAGTTCCTTTAAAATATCTACGTAATCTAAAGCCGTGTAAACACCTAAGCGCTGTGCAGCGTCAGAGAAGTGTGCAAATGCCTCGCCTTGCGGTTCTCCCGATTCTCTTAAGAAGTGCGCCGGCATAACAATTTTCTTACGCATCATATCTTCAAATGCAATCATGACCTCCGAAGGGTCAACAGCCATTGCATGCGAAATAAATGACATATAGGCTTTCGCATGGCGAGCCTCATCGGCTGCAATTACGCCACACATTTTTGCCAGCAATTTGTCACCGCTCTTTTTCGAAATACCAGCAACACGACGGTGCGATACATTCGTTGCTAATTCCTGAAATGAGGTATAGATAAAGTTACGATAAGGATCCGCTCCTGTACCGATATCAAATCCATCTTTAATTAAGTATTGTACAGAGATTTCGAACTGACGCATATCAATACGTCCTGAAAGGTAAAGGTACTTGTTCAATAGGTCGCCGTGACGGTTCTCTTCAGCTGTCCAAGCGCGAACCCATTTCATCCATCCACCTTGTTCGTTCTTTTCCACATCATCAACCATTGTCAACCAAGATTCGTAAGTAGGAAGTGCTTCTTCAGTTACTGTATCACCAATCAATACCGCTACTAAATCATATGGAAGTTCTTTAGCGCTTTCTTGTAAATCGCGCACCTCCTCAAAAAAAGTATCGCGTGAAGAGTCCGGTAAGAAATCGGCAGGTTGCCACATTTCTTCAACAGGCTTTAAATACTCAGACATTTCATTGATCATGAAAGGTTCTAAGTAAGCCATCACTTCTTTTCTTGAGCCCTCAGGTATGTTTAATGGTAATTCTTGCATAATTACAACAAAGTTAATCAAAGTAAATTTAATGTAAGTTTTATATTTTCATAATTCCTGCCGGAATAAGCAGCCATATCCTTAATCTATAAGACAGCAATAAACGCCATTTGTTTGCGCTTTTGTCCCTAATTATTACGTTTATATTAGATAATATATACTCAGATTGTAGGCATTATTGTTAACTTTGCCTTCATATCAATACGGAATAAATTGAGTAATCTAGATATACAGAAAATCCGTGAGGATTTCCCCATATTAAAACGCCAAGTGAATGGTAAACCGCTGATTTACCTAGACAATGGTGCTACAACACAGAAACCTAAGCTAGTGATTGATGCAATCATGTCATATTATACCGATATGAACAGCAATGTGCATCGCGGTGTTCACTACTTAAGTCAAATCTCTACCGACGCCTTCGAAGTTACGCGTAGAAAGCTGCAGGAATTTATCAATGCCGCGCACGATTACGAGGTGATCATCACCAAAGGGACGACTGATAGCATCAACTTAGTTGCGACCTGCTACGGACGCGAATTTGTGCACGCGGGTGATGAGATTATTGTATCGGCTATGGAGCATCACTCGAACATTGTGCCCTGGCAGATGCTGTGTGAAGAACGCGGAGCTACGCTAAAGGTAATACCGATGAATGAGGAAGGCGAACTGGATATGGAAGCCTACAAAGCCTTGTTGAACGAGAAGACGAAGTTAGTTTCTGTAAACTATGTTTCCAACGCGTTGGGAACGATCAACCCTGTTCGAGAAATCATTCAACTTGCGCATGCGCAGGGCGTACCGGTTTTACTGGATGCGGCTCAGGCAGTACAACATATCAAGATTGATGTGCAGGAACTAGACGTGGATTTTCTAGCTTTCTCCGGTCACAAGATGTACGGCCCGACAGGAGTTGGTGTGTTATACGGCAAAGCAGAATGGTTGAATAAGATTCCTCCTTATCAAGGCGGTGGTGATATGATTAAAGATGTAACCTTCGAGAAAACAACCTATAACGAACTGCCGTTTAAGTTCGAAGCCGGAACACCGAACATTGAGGCGGGAATTGCACTAAACGCAGCAATAGACTATATCAACGATCTGGGAATCGAAAATATCAAAGCTTATGAAGACGAACTTTTAGCCTATGCTACAGAACAGTTGAGCACGGTGGAAGGTATTCGCTTTATAGGAACAGCTAAAGAAAAATCCTCTGTTATCTCCTTCGTAGTCGATGGAACACACCCATACGACATCGGAGTGATTCTGGATAAATTAGGAATTGCCGTTCGTACGGGGCACCATTGTGCGCAGCCGGTGATGGATCAATTCCATATTCCTGGTACGGTGCGTGCTAGTTTAGCGGTTTATAATACAAAAGAAGAAATTGATGCGTTAGTCGCTGGCGTAAAACGCGCGACGGCAATGCTGGTATAAAAGGATATGACAATTAACGAAATACAAGACGAGTTAATCGAAGATTTTGCTTTCTACCAAGACTGGATGGAGAAATATGAATATATCATCCAGCTAGGGAAGGAACTCCCTTTGATCGACGAAGCAAACAAACAAGACCAATATATCATTAAAGGGTGCCAATCTAAGGTATGGTTATTCCCTGAGGTAAAAGACGGTAAATTATTCTTTACGGCAGACTCGGATGCTGTTATCACCAAAGGCTTGGTCAGTCTGATGGTAAAAGTACTATCCGGCCATAGTCCAAAAGAAATAGCAGAAGCCGATCTATATTTTATCGAACAGATAGGTTTAAAAGAACATTTGTCGCCAACACGTGCCAACGGATTGTTGTCTATGGTGAAGCAGATGAAGCTATATGCACTGGCTTTTCAAGCACAAGGCATTTAACAAACTATATAAACAAAGAAAGGTCGCAATATATGCGACCTTTCTTTGTATATATAACGCTATCTAGACTTTGATTGTCTGAGACGCAATTCTCTTTCCAAAGAAAATCTCCGCCTTTTCATTGAAATCATTAGCATCATCGGTCGTGAAGAATTGCAGCTTGCTACCTTTGCTACACTGCGTCTCTACCTCCGGATGTCGTTTTAAATAATCGACCAGACTATCAGCAACAAGCTTCCCTTGCGATATAATATTGATGCCTTCAGGCACATATTTTTCTATGATAGGCAATAGCAGTGGGTAATGTGTGCAGGCCAATAAGATCGTGTCGATATTCGGAGAAAGTGCAAGAAGTTCTTCAATATCTTGTTGCACAAAGTAATGAGCGCCCTCGCTCTGCAATTCGTTATTCTCCACCAAGGGTACCCAAAAAGGACAAGCATGTTGAAATACATCAATCTGCGGATGAAACTTGTTGATCTCGATAACATAGGATTCGGAGTTTACCGTTCCTTGTGTCGCCAAAATACCAACTTTATTGCTTTTGGTAAATTGGTCCACAATCTCCGATGTTGGTCTGATGACGCCCAATACCTTTTTTCCTGGTGGCAAATCATTTTGTTGAATAGAACGTAAAGCCTTCGCAGAAGCCGTATTGCAAGCTAAGATAACCAGGTTGCATCCCAAATCAAATAGCTTGAAAACACACTCTTTCGTGAATTCATATACGGTTTCAAAAGACCTAGTCCCATAAGGCACGCGTGCATTATCTCCTAAATAGATATAATCATATTCAGGAAGCTGTTTATGTATTTCTTTAAATACCGTGAGGCCACCGTATCCGGAATCAAATATACCGATCGGGCCTGCTATTGTTGTGTCGCTCATAGAGAATTTCGATGAAGCAGCTTATCTAACTCCACTGCCTCCATATGTAGACAAAGATGAGGTTTCTTTTTTCCTTTGTCAATAGAAAAAGGCTGCCCCGAAAGGCAGCCTTCAAATATATCTTTAAATTAGACTTTCAAAAGATGCGGTTTTTCTTGGTATAATTTCCACATCAATTCACCGAATAAGGTGTTGGTCCAAGCAAACCAATGGCGCGTAAATTTCTTAGGGTCATCCTTATGGAACGACTCGTGCATAAAGCCTGTGCCGCCATGCGTATTTTTTAGCATTTGAACACATTTCTTAATCTCTGCATCATCTTTTGAAGTAAATGCACGCATAATGATAGACATTGGCCATATCATATCCCGACCGATATGCGGTCCACCGATACCCTCGCCAGCCGAGCCTTTGAAGAAAAATGGATTCTTCTCCGAAAGAATGAATGCACGCGTGCGTTGGTAAACTTCATCATTCACATCGACAGCACCTAAGTAAGGAAGAGCAAGCAAGCTAGGCACGTTCGCATCGTCCATCATCAAATAGCTGCCGAAACCATCGACCTCGAAGGCATAAACACGTCCATGTGTTGGGTGGTCTACAATACCATATTGTTTGACTGCTGCCTCTACCTCGTTCGCTAAGGCTTCAAATTTTGCAGCTACATCAGGCTTGTTTTTTACTTTTCTCATGATTTCCGCAGACTGACGTAAGCTCACCACAGCAAATAGATTCGAAGGAATCAAGAAAGGGAAGATGCTGCAGTCGTCCGACGGGCGGAAGCTCGATACGATCAATCCGACAGGGTTCACCGGATAACCATAACCATCAACTTGAAGGGTGTCTGTTCCACGTGCTGTCGTCCGTTCAAATTTATAAGGACCAAGGTTTTCTTTACGCTGCTGTTCGACAAAAGTTTTGTAGATCAATTCTTGCGCCTGTACCCATGTATCGTCGAATGGGGTCGTGTCGTTCGTAGTTTTCCAATAATGATAAGCCAAGCGGATAGGGTAGCATAGCGAGTCGATCTCCCATTTACGTTCATGAAGACCCGGCTTCATGTCCGTGTGATCCGAGAACCATTCTCCTTTTTTAGTAGGGTCGTTATAGAATGCATTTGCATAGGGATCAATTAATATACATTCCGACTGCTTATTGATCAAACCCAAAACCAGGTCCTGAAGATTCTTGTCCTTCTTCATAAAAGGCAAGTAGGGCCATACTTGCGCACTACTATCTCTCAGCCACATCGCATCGATATCCCCAGTGATTACATAGGTCAAGCGACGGTTGGGCTTATTTTCTAAATAAATGGTTGTATCAAGCGTATTAGGTAAGCAATTGTTAAATAACCAGCCTAATTCTTTATCCGCTACATTTTTCTGGAATTCTTTAATCATCCCTTCAATTACCTTGCTATTGAAGTGTCGCTTCGATTCCGCTGTTCGAACCACCGGAAAGCTAGGGTTTGTTTCCGCAAAGGAAAACTTGCTGGCGAGAACGCCGGCACCTAACAAAGCAGAGTTCTGAATAAATGCTCTTCGTTTCATATCTTTATTCGTGAGGTTTTATAATTTCAATCGTTAGCAAGATACAAATTGTAGTCGATTCTAGAAATAGCAAATCGTTTTAGCATAGCATTACTAGTTAATACGGGTGGATTGAGAATTAAAAACTATTTTTGTTCCGTTTTAGGAATAGTATTTGTTAGTATAGGCCCAAACACCCAATCCATTATATGAAGCATATTATCAATGGTGCTTTAGCTACGGTTTTAGTTATCGGAACCGCAGACTCTTTGCAAGCACAGATTAGAAATCAGCCCTTCTCGCATCAACAATATCAAAAGTTGAATGAGGAATTGTATTCCCCATATACCCGTTATCATACTTCTTCAAAGCCGGTCTTATTTAAAGGCGCCTTGTTGGACAAACTTGATTCAATAGAAACAGCGAATCAGACGATGTCTGATAATTGGTTTATGCGAAAGATATTCAATGAGCATCTGATCGAAGTTGAAAAAGAAGATCATACTTTTTATTTAGATGTATTACCTGATTTTCAGATCGGGTCGGAATTGATAGCTGCGGACAAAAGAACAACTTGGTTAAATACGCGTGGTATTCAAGCCGGTTTGACGATCAAGGATAAATTTACCTTCTATGGTAACTTCTTCGAGAACCAAGGTGTTTTCCCGGAGCATATTGATGATTATGTTGACCGCAGTATGGTTGTTCCAGGACAAGCGGCATCAAAAAGACATACGGAACAAAAGAAGGATTGGATGTATGCAACTGCTAACTTGACCTATGACTTTAGCGATTATTTCCAAGCAACTTTAGCCTACGATAAGAACTTTATTGGAGATGGATACCGTTCGGTATTACTATCGGATTTCTCTTCGAACTACGCACATTTAAAATTTACCGGTAAAATTGGTAATGTACAATATACCTCTATTTGGGCTTATATGCTAGACCCGACGAATCCTCGTGTTGATTCTCTAGACTCGGGCGGTCGCTATGGCGACGGCATCAAATGGGGAGCATTCCAGTACTTAGATTATAACGTAACGAACCGCTTGTCAGTCGGTTTTTTCCAATCTGTAATTTGGGCAAATAGAAATGAAGCTGGACACCGTGGTTTCGATTTTAACTACGTTAGCCCGGTTATCTTCCTGCGTCCGGTTGAAAACTCCAACCGCTCTTCACCAGACAAGATGTTCCTAGGTCTGAATGCAAAATATAAAGTGTTGGATAATGCAACGGTTTACGGACAGTTCTTGCTAGGAGAGTTCACAGCAAAAGAATTTTTCGCAAACAATGGCTATGTGCATAATAAATGGGGGGCTCAATTAGGAGCAAAAGCATTTAATATCTTCGGTGTGAAGAATTTGAACATCTTAGGAGAGTATAACATGGTTCGCCCTTATACTTACCAACATTATGTTTCGATTTCCAACTACAGCAATAGAGGCGAGCCTCTAGCACACCCTCGTGGAGCAAACTTCCGCGAACTTCTAGGTATTGCAAATTACTCTTGGAACAGATTTGATTTCTCCGTACAAGGCTTATATAGCCGTTATGGAACCGATGAAGCAACTCCTTCAGGAATCATTAACTGGGGAGGCGATATCTTCCAATCATACCGTAGTGCACCAAATACCTATGGCAATAAAATCGGACAAGGTGTACAAAATGATTTGTACTATGCAGATTTCAAAGCTGCCTATGTTTTGAACCCTAAATATAACTTGCGCTTAGAACTTGGCTATACACAGCGATACAATAAAATAGAGAACCAGCCAACTCAAAAATCAGGAGTAATCAACGTTGGATTACGTTCTAGTTTCCGCAATTTCTATGGTGATATGTAAGATTCTATTATCTTTATTGTATTAATCAAAACCATGAAGAAAATACTGATACTAAACGGGCCGAATCTGAATCTATTGGGCGTTCGCGAAAAAGGGATATATGGAGATCAATCTTTCGAAACCTATTTCGAAACCTTGAAAGAACGATTTGCCGGTAATGCAGAATTAAGCTACTTTCAAAGCAATACCGAAGGATTTATCATCGATAAACTCCACGAAGTAGGATTCAGCTATGATGGTATTGTATTGAATGCCGGAGCTTACACGCATACTTCTGTGGCTATTGCTGATGCAATCGCTGCCATCAATACGCCGGTAATAGAAGTCCATATTTCCAATGTACACCAGCGTGAAGCGTTTAGACATCATTCTTACCTATCTAAAAATTGCAAGGGAGTCATTTTAGGTTTCGGGCTTGATAGTTATCGACTCGGAATTGAGAGTTTAATATAAAACTTTCATGTTTCCTTTGAAACACCAACAGGGATGAAAGTTCTTGATGGCCTCTGAAAACAGACACTTTCAGAAAAAAACAGACACTTTCAGAAAAAACATTCATGATAC